>JAUSKV010000144.1 GCA_030646745.1 Sulfurimonas sp.
AACATGTTACTTCAAATAAACTAAAAGACCGTCTTGAAGCTGAAATGACAACAAATGTTGCTATGAAGTTAGAAATTGTTGGAGAGGGTAAATTTAAAGTTTCAGGTCGTGGAGAGTTACAAATAACTATTCTTGCTGAAAATATGCGTCGTGAAAATTTTGAATTTGGTGTAAGTCGTCCGGAAGTTATCGTTAGAGAAATTGAAGGTGTTAAATGTGAACCGTTTGAGCATTTAGTTGTAGATGTTCCAGAAGAATTCAGTGGTTCAGTTATTGAAAAACTTGGTAAAAGAAAAGCAGAAATGAAAGCAATGGTTCCAATGGGTCAAGGCTTTCAAAGAATTGAGTTTGAAATTCCGGCTCGTGCACTTATCGGATTCCGTGGACAATTCTTAACTGACACAAAAGGTGAAGGAATTATGAATCACTCTTTTTTAGAATTCCGTCCTTATAGTGGTACGGTTGAGTCAAGAACTTACGGTGCTCTTGTATCTATGGAAAATGGTGAAACATTAGCGTATTCACTATTTAACATACAAGACCGTGGTGTTCTTTTCATAGGACCACAAACTAAGATATATGAGGGAATGATTGTTGGTGAACACTCTCGCTCAAATGATTTAGTGGTAAATGCTATCAAAGGTAAAGCTCAGTCAAATGTTCGTTCATCAGGTGCCGATGAAGCTATTAAACTTATTCCGCCAAGAGATATGTCACTAGAGCGTGCTTTAGAGTGGATTGAAGATGATGAACTTCTTGAAGTTACTCCAAAATCTATCCGTATTCGTAAAAGATATTTAACAGAAGCAGAAAGAAAAAGATACTCTCGCAAATAGTCTCTTTCTTCAAATTTTCACAGGCAAAAGCCTGTGAAATTCTTACCTCGCATTAAAACCTTCTGCATAGTCAAACTACTTTCTATTTTTGAAATGTCGATATACTTCCTCGAATAAAAAGGATAAAAAAATGGATAATCTAATATATATTGGTTCGTTGATTTTAGTGGCTTTACTTATTTTTACATTCAACAGAACAAACAACACGAAGTTAATGTTATTGGCAGTAGCCATAGGTGCTTATATAATTTATTCCCATGAATCAGGTCACACTGCTACAGAATTTAAAGACAAAATGATAAACTCTGTTGATAAATCCGCTGAAAAATTTGTCGATAAATATGATACTGATATAAAAGATGCAGAAAAAGTAAAAAAAGAGTCACAAAAATAGAAAAGCTTTTATTGGCTTCAATTAAACAAAAACTTCCGATGCTATAATGACAGATTATAAATTTTATGTCAGTGAATAAATAAATAAGAGAGAGTAAGAAAGTGAATAGAAAAGAGATATATAATCCGAATTCAACCGAAAATGTAAATGATAGAAGGGTTTTTGGTGGAAATCCAACGGGTATTTTTGAACTAAATAATATCAAATACCAATGGGCATACAATCTTTGGGAAGTTATGTTGAATAACACATGGTTCCCAAAAGAAGTTGATATGACAAGGGATGTAAATGACTATAAACAACTTACAGATGCCGAAAAAACAGCGTATGACAAAGCTCTCTCACAACTCATTTTTATGGATTCACTCCAAACAAACAATTTAATTGATAATATAAACCCATATGTAACTGCACCAGAGATTAACCTTATTTTGGTTCGTCAATCATTTGAAGAGGCGCTTCACTCACAAAGCTATGCGGTTATGGTTGACAGCATCTCACAAAATTCGGCAGAAATTTATGATTTATGGCGTCGCGATATGATGCTCAAAGGCAAAAATGATGCAATAGCGAGAGTTTATCAAGAGCTTGCAAAGAATCCATCCGAATATAACTTTGTAAAAGCCTGTTTTGCAAACCAGATTTTAGAGGGAATCTATTTTTACAGTGGTTTTGCCTACATCTATACTCTTGCAAGATCAGGAAAAATGTTAGGTTCAGCACAAATGATTCGGTTTATTCAAAGAGATGAAGTTACACACCTTGTTCTTTTTCAGAATCTTATAAATACGCTTCGAAAAGAGAGAGCGGATCTCTTTAGTGACAAACTAAGAGCAGAAGTTATTGAAATGTTTAAAGAGGCAGTAAAGCTTGAAACAGATTGGGGTAGATACATCACTCAGGGTCAGATTTTAGGTTTGACCGATGATATTGTTGAACAATATATTCAATTCTTAGCAGATGAGAGGTTAAATGCAGTTGGATTTGATAAGATTTACAATGTTACAAATCCGATTAAGTGGGTGAATGATTTTGCAAAATTTAATGATCAAAAAACTAACTTTTTTGAGGGAACCGTAACGAACTACTCAAAAGGAAGTCTATCATTTGATGATGACTTTTAGAGAGTGAGCATGTACAAACTATGCTCACTCTCATTTATAACAACTAACAACTATAACACTAACTTACAAACACTGCTAACACTTATAGAAGAAACCCCAGAAAATTCACTTATTGTAGCTCCAGAGGTATGTTTGAGTGGTTTTAATTATGATAACTTTGGGAAAGTTTGTGACGCAGCTCCAATAGCCATAGAAGAGATAAAAAAAGCCTCAACAGATAAAATTATTATCTTAACTATCATCGAAAAAAGAGGAGATGAAGTTTTTAATTTTGCTAAAATTTTTCATAACGGTGAAGTTATATACGAGAGAGCCAAAGCAAGATTGTTCCTCTTCGGCGGAGAGGATAAATATTTTTCTGAAGGCAGTGATGATGCAATTAAGATTATTGAAGTGGATGGGATAAAGATAGGAGTACTTATCTGTTTTGAACTTCGTTTTAAAGAGTTGTGGAAAAAGTTAGAGGGGTGTGATGTCATCGCTACACCCTCTTGGTGGGGGAGTTCTACGAACAGAACACTTCAAAACGCTTACAAGAGCATTAGCGATAATGAATCAGTGTTATGTGGTTGCAAGCGACAGTTTAAATGAAGATTGTACAAAAATGAGCGGAATCATAGCTCCAAACGGCAAAGTACGCCGTAATGGGAATAGAGCTTGCTTAGAAGTAGATTATATTGAAAAAGAGATAACCTTAATGAGAAGATACATGGATGTTGGCATAGATGGATAGAATAACGGCTACAAAAACAACCAGATTAGCAGAAGATTGCCACCAAAAATTTGCTCTCAGCCCTGAAGTTAAAAATGCTATTGCAAATACAAATAGAGAGGCTTTTGTTCCCATGGGACTTAAGCATAATGCTTACAAACTAGATGCTCTGCCTATGGGCTATGCACAGTGGATAAGTTCTCCTTTAACTGTTGCGAAGATGAGCCAATATTTAGAGCCAAAAGGTGGTTTTAAAGTTTTAGAGGTTGGATGTGGAAGCGGTTATCAAGCAGCGGTGCTCTCGCACATGTTTCGTGGAGTTTTTACCATAGAGAGAATTGAGTCGTTAATGTTCGAAGCAAAATCTCGCTTTAGAGAGCTAAACCTAAACAATATTCATACAAAAATAGATGATGGACAAAATGGTTGGAAGCAGTATGCTCCCTATGATAGAATACTATTCTCTGCCTCGGCAAAAGTGATACCGCAAAAAATTTTTGAGCAACTCACTGATGGCGGGATTTTAATAGCACCTATAGAAAAAGCCGGTAAGCAGATAATAACCCGCTTTAAAAAAAACGGTGCAAATATTGAACAGACCGAATTAGAAGCGTGCGATTTTGTTCCTATTTTGGATGGCATACAAAAATAATGGAGATATTTATGGAGATGTACGGCATAAAATATTCACAACCAAAAGTAGTTCTACTGCAAGATACAGGTATTGGCGTAGCAGAGGCTGCTGCACGAACATGCTATGACTCATTTGAAAATAGTGAAAATGAGGTTATTAAACAGATTGAAACCAACATGCCAGAAGCGGAGGAGTGCAGTGCCATAAACTCTATTGAAGATTCAACTCTTTTAAGTGACTTGGCTTGGACCTACTTTCATCACTCTATTTTAGAACATGCAAACCTCAGTTTTTTAATTCGCGGCACTTCAAGAGGTGTACTTCAAGAGCATGCAAGACACCGGATTCAGGCTATATCTGTACGAAGCACCCGTTACACCATGAGCTCTGTCATCAACGCTTTTGTCGCATCAAAACATGGAGGAGACAGAGAGTTTTTCATAGATAAGATTTTAGATTTTGACATGTTTGTAACGACAGATAAAGAGTATAATAGAATTGAAATAGGCGCAATTTATGATAAACTTGAGTTTCAGTCACAAAGAGTGGAAGATTTTGTTGACATGGCTGTTGCAAAAAGTTCTCTCCCCTTTATAGAAGAGTTTTCCGGCAATGCACAGGCGCTTTTTGAAGCATTAGAGGTTGGTAAAAAGAAAAAGAATGTAGGCGACGCTTTTAAGCACATCATTACTGACAATGTAAAAGTTGACATGGTTGTAACATTTAATCTTAGAAGTTTAAAAAACTATTTTACACTCAGAGATAGCGGTGCGGCATATTTTCAAATTCGCTGGCTAGCTCAGGAGATGATGCGAGCGACACCATCGAAATATTTAGATTTAATTATTAAAAAGAAATCATAAAAAAAGGATTCACATGTCTAAAAAAACAGTGTTTTGGAAGTTGTGTTTAGCATCAGTAGTTGTTTTTGGAGGATGTGCAAATATGACATTTAATGCTCAGATGTGTCAAAATATAAGATTAGACCCTCAGGCTACTATGCCTCAAGAGTGTATGAAATACAGCGAGGAAGAGGCTGCAAAAGCGTCTATCAAACCATCCGAGAAAATTCAGTCAAAAGAAAGTTTAGAATTTAACAAAGAGTAAAAGAATTTTTACTCTTTGTCCGCGGGTTTTTTAAGAGATTTTATATTTATCTTTTTGCCGGTAAGCACTGGAGCAGACTCTCTTTTAGAACCATCGTGACGATGATTCCTATCCCCTGATTTGCCGGAAAATATAGCTTTTCCATTCTCATCTTTACCTAAAAATGTCGAACTTTTTTTATCTTTGTCATAAGGCTTTTTAAATCCGGATTTGCCATCTTTGTCAAAAGGTTTCTTAAAGCCGGACTTATCATCTTTTTTATCTTTATCCCATGGTTTTTTTGCAGCAGATTTGTCATCTTTATCCCATGGTTTTTTGAAGCTAGGCTTGTTATCATCTTTTTTATCTTTGTCCCAAGGCTTCTTTGCACCAAACTTATCATCTTTTTTGTTCTTATCATAAGGCTTTTTAAATTCAGATTTTTCATCCTTTTTATCTCTGTCATAAGGCTTCGCTGAACGAGGTTTGTCATCTCTTGATGGTCTATCTCCAAATTTTTTCTTCTCACCTTTGAAGTCGCTATTTCTTGGTTTAAAATCTTTTCTCTCTTCTCTTGGCGCGTACTCTTTTTTTACAACTTCCGCCTTTACAACAATAGCCGGTCCGAAGCCTTCAATTGGCTCTTGCATAATAGTTCGCCCAATGAGTGTCTCTATCGGGTAGAGAAGTTTCTCCTCTTCTTGGTCGAGTAAAATGAGTGCATATGAGGTTGCGTGGGCAATTCTTGCCATGTAAGCAATGGCTTTGTCGGGTAAGTTGTAGCTAATTAGAAGTTCAGCTCTAAGTTCCGGCGCGTTTAGCAAGTCATCATCATTTATAAAAGTGATATTTTTTGAATTTTCACTATTTTCAATTGTTTCACAAGTGACAACAATAATTTTTTTGCCCTCATTTTTCATGAGAAGCAGGTTTAAAAGCTCCTGTTTTTTCTCTGATTGACATGGGTGAACACGATGGTTGTGGCGTTTTAAAGTTGGAGTAGAAGATGGCATAAAAATCCTTGAGTGATTTGCAGCTGTAGAAGTTGTACGCTGCAAAATTGTTGCGTGATTATAGCGTAAATGTACTGTGAGAGTTTCATTCTTACGCAAAATCTGCTATAATGCCCCAAATTTAGCCTATTTAAGCTAATGTAAAAGGTAGTTAATGTCATTTAAACAACTCGGGCTCATTGAGCCACTTCTAAAAGCCATCCAAGAGCAGGGTTACACAGAACCCACTCCTGTTCAAAAGCAGGCAATTCCTGTTATTTTAGCCAGAAAAGATATTCTTGCAGGTGCACAAACCGGAACCGGTAAAACAGCAGGTTTTACGCTCCCAATGCTCCAACTTTTAAGTCAGCATAAGCGAGCACACAACAAACCGGAGATTCGTGCGCTTATTTTAACTCCAACAAGAGAACTTGCATCTCAAGTTGCCGAGAGTGTAGATATTTATGGAAAACATCTTCCTTTTAAATCGACTGTAATATTTGGCGGAGTCAAGATAAACCCTCAGCTTGTTGCTCTAAGAAAAGGTGTTGATATTGTTATCGCAACTCCCGGGCGACTCTTGGACCACATTTCTCAGAAAACTATTGACCTATCAAAAGTTGATTTTTTGATTTTGGATGAAGCGGATAGAATGCTGGATATGGGCTTTATA
>JAUSKV010000151.1 GCA_030646745.1 Sulfurimonas sp.
CACATGGCAAAAGCTGTTTTGAACTTCGATACGCCACTCTCGATGTTTTCGAGTTTTGTGCTGGAAAAAAACCATAGCAATAAACTTGATTTAAAAAAAGGCGGAATTTTTGCCCTTGTGCATGGAGTGAGAGTTTTGGCACTTCAATATGAGATAAAAGAGACAAACACAATCTCAAGAATTAAAAAGTTGAATAACAGAGGTGTTATCGATAAGAATTTTGCAACAGAGTTGATTGAGAGCTTCGATACACTCTCTTCTATTCGCCTCAAAGCGATGCTTGGGGCAAAAGATTTGGAGGAGTGCAACTATATAAATCCTAAAAAATTACAAAAAAATCAGATGGATTTACTCAAAGACAGTTTTAAAATCATAAACAAGTTTAAAAAATTTATGATTTTTCATTTTCACCTCAATATGGTTGCCTAAATGTTTTTTTCATTTTTTGAAAAATTGAATAAAAAAAGAAATTTTGCAAAACTCAAAGACAGAAGTTTTGCCTATCTTTTTGATGAGGACAAAAGCGGTGAATATATTGTTTTTGACACGGAAACTACAGGATTAAATCCTAAAATGGATGAGATTTTATCTATAGGTGCGGTTAAAATAAGAGATAATAAAATTTTAACTTCTCAAACTTTTGAGGTCTATCTCAAGAACTCCAAAGAGATTAGCTCAAAAAGTATCCAGATTCATAGAATTCGTCCGATTGACTTAAAAAATGCCAAAGAACCGGAGATTGCAATAAAAGAGTTTTTGGAATTTATCGGTTCACGCCCTTTGGTGGGCTATTATTTGGAGTTTGATGTTGAGATGATAAATAAATATATTCGACCTTTTCTTGGAATTTCACTTCCAAACAAGAGGATAGAAGTCTCGGAGCTCTATTTTGACAAAACAATTTCTTTGATTCCACAAGGAAATATTGATTTACGCTTTGATACAATCTTAAAAAATTGTGCAGTTCCAAAAATGGGTGGACATAACGCGGTTAATGATGCGATTATGACTGCTATGATTTATTTAAAACTAACTAAGGAGAAATTAAATGACAGAAGTTCAGAAAAAACCAATTTATAAGCCAAACAAAGAGTTTGCTAAAAATGCAAGAATAAAAAATATGTGTGAGTATCAAAATCTTATGGATTGGGCGCGTGAAGATTATGAGGGCTTTTGGGGAAGCTTTGCAAAAGAGAAAATAACATGGATGAAACCTTTTACCAATGTTATGGATAACAAAGATTTTCCATTCGTAAACTGGTTTGAGGGCGGTAAGCTTAATGTTTCAGTTCAGTGTATCGACCGTCACTTAGACAGTCGCAAAAATAAAGCAGCTATTATCTTTGAGGGAGACCGCGGCGATAAACAAATCATTACCTATCTTGAACTTTACTACAATGTAAACAGATTTGCCAACCTTCTTAAGAATGAGTTTGGCGTCAAAAAAGGCGACCGTGTTGTTATTTACATGCCGATGATTCCGGAGGCGGCGTATGCGATGCTTGCATGTGCAAGAATCGGGGCAATTCACTCTATTGTTTTTGGTGGATTCTCAGCTGAAGCACTCAAAGACAGAATCCTAGACGCAGATGCAAAAGTTGTAATTACAGCAGACGGAGCATTTAGAAAAGATACTCCGTACATGCTCAAACCCGTTGTGGATGAGGCGTTAAAGGGAGATACACCTGTAGAAAAAGTTTTAGTTGTTGAGAGAAACGGCGAAGATGTAACATGGGTTGCAGGGCGAGATTACTCTTACAATGAACTAATCAAACATCAGAATACGAAGTGTGAGCCGGAGGTTATGGAGAGTGAAGATCCTCTCTTTTTACTCTACACTTCGGGAAGTACGGGTAAACCAAAAGGTGTGCAACACAACTCGGCCGGATATATTCTTTGGGCGCAAATGACCATGGAGTGGGTGTTTGATGTCAAAGAGAATGACACTTACTGGTGTACGGCGGATATCGGATGGATTACCGGGCATACCTATATAGTGTACGGTCCTCTTGCTATGGGTGCCACAACGGTTATGTTTGAAGGAGTTCCAACCTATCCTGATGCCGGACGACCTTGGAAAATGGTGGAAGAGTATAAGATAAATCAGTTTTACACCGCTCCGACAGCCATAAGAGTTCTGCATAAAATGGGTGAACATGAACCTGCTAAGTATGATTTGTCATCTCTTAAAGTTTTAGGAACAGTTGGTGAACCAATCGATCCTCCTGCATGGAAATGGTACTATGAAGAGGTAGGTCAAAGCAGATGTTCTATCGTGGATACCTACTGGCAGACTGAGACGGGCGGACATGTAATTTCGCCTCTTCCGGGGGCAACGCCAATCAAACCTGCATGTGCAACGATGCCTCTTCCGGGAATTATCGCTGAGATATTGGATGAAAACGGAAACAAAGCGGAAATTGGTGAGAAGGGTTTTATGTGTATAACGCGTCCTTGGCCTTCGATGATTCGAGGTATCTGGGGCGATAAAGAGAGGTTTGTAAAATCCTACTTTGGAGATGCAAGCAAAGATGGAAAACCTGTCTATTTTACAGGCGACGGTGCCATTTATGATGAGGATGGCTACATCACAATCACGGGGCGAACAGATGATGTTATCAATGTGAGTGGGCATAGAATGGGAACGGCTGAGGTTGAAGCGGCTATCAAAAAACACCCTAATGTCGCAGAAGTTGCAGTTGTCGGAAAGCCACATGAGATAAAAGGCGAGGGCATTTTTGCCTACATTGTCCTAAAATCTGACACAGGCGTAGCGGATGAGGTTGAAGAGGTCAAAGCCATCAACAATGTCATCAAAAAAGAGATAGGAAATATCGCTCTCTGCGATGATGTAGTTTTTGTAGAAGGGCTTCCAAAAACCCGTTCAGGCAAAATCATGCGAAGAATTCTCCGCTCTATCGCAAAAGGCGAAGAAATTACGCAAGATATTTCAACTCTTGAAGACCCGAGTATCGTAGAAAAAATCGCAGGTATGATAAGAAAATAGATCTTTATTATTGATATGCCAAGGGCATCGTCACTTCGTTTTGTATTGAGCTAAATAAAGTGAAGCTATTCACTTTATTTTTAGCGCTCGTTTTATTCCGTAATCTTTAATTTATGATTTGAATGTAAGTCTTGGAAATAATATGAAAAAACAAATTTGCCAATAAAAAAGAGATAGCATTTGCGGCGATAAAAAAATAGCCGAATGGTTTGCAACACGCTACCGTGCCATCATAGACTCAGATAGTAGATATTTAGAACAGTTTTATTCGATACTTCGAGATGTGGGAATATCAGAGATTTT
>JAUSKV010000181.1 GCA_030646745.1 Sulfurimonas sp.
AGTGGATTTGAAAAACAGAATGAAAAATTTGAGATTTTAAATTTACACCAAGAAGAGCAAGATATAATAATTTGGATGAAAAGGAAGATATAAATTATGCATAAAAGAGAAGAAAATAAGAAACATGATAAACAAAATAAAATAGTCTCAATGTTCGACAATATAGCACCGACATACGACACCGCAAATCGTGTTATGAGCATGGGAGTTGACAAAAGTTGGAGAAGAAAAGCATGTGATTTGGCATACAAATTTTATGCCAAAGATTCTATAGATAAAATTGTTGATGTGGCATGTGGAACCGGCGATATGATGGATTATTGGAGAAGCCGTGCTGAACTTAACGGTCTTGCCATCGGTGAGATTGTCGGAGTTGATCCGTCTGTCGGAATGGTGGATGTCGCACGTCAAAAATATCCTAAGTTTAACTACCGTATCGCAAAGGCAACAGAGATTCCACTCGAAGATGCAACTGCCGATATTTTGAGTATTACGTATGGCATACGAAATGTTGTCGAAAGAGAAGCAGCACTGAAAGAGTTTAACAGAGTCCTTAAAAAAGAGGGTTTGGTCGTAATTTTAGAGTTTATGAAAAATGAGAATCCATCTTTTTTAGGAAAAATCAGAGATTTCTACATGAATAAAATTCTTCCAAAAGTGGGTGGATTTATCTCTAAAAACCTTGAGGCTTATGAGTATCTACCAAACTCTATCGGAGATTTCGCAACAGTGGAGGGGATGAAAAAAGAGTTAGAAGAGGCAGGGTTTGCTATTCTTTATGCAAAAAGTTTCTCCATGGACATCTCTACGCTTTTAATAGCTCAAAAAAGATAATTCTCTGTTAAGGTTGAAGCTTTGAATGTTCTCAATGTATCTTCGCTCAACGAACAGATAAAAACTCTCTTAGAGACAAGTTTTTCGCATGTTTTTGTTGAGGGAGAGATTTCTCGTATCACTTTTCACAACAGCGGACATATCTATTTTACTCTCAAAGACGCAACTTCAACAATAAGTGCCGTGATGTTTAAGGGCAATGCACAAAAGCTTAAATTTCAGCTTAAAGAGGGCTTAAAAGTCATTGTTGACGGAGCGGTAACTCTCTATAAACCTCGTGGTGAATATCAGATAAACTGTTTTAATATTGAGCCGGCTGGGCATGGTGCTTTGGCACTGGCGTATGAGCAACTCAAACAAAAACTCTTATCTCAGGGGTACTTTGAAGCCTCAACCAAAAAAGAGCTTCCTAAATTCCCATCTCGCATAGCGCTTATAACATCGGCGACTGGTGCGGCCTTGCAAGACATGTTACGCGTTGCAAATAGCAGATATAGACTTTTGGAGATAGATATTTATGATGTTTTGGTTCAAGGAGAGAGTGCCGCATCTGCAATTGCAAATGCTATAAAAGTGAGTGATAAAAATGGGTACGACATCATCGTCATCGGTCGCGGCGGCGGAAGCATAGAGGATTTATGGGCTTTTAATGAAGAGAGTGTTGCAGATGCAATTTTTCATGCTAAAACTCCGATTGTCTCTGCAGTTGGGCATGAGATAGATTGGGTCATAAGTGATTTTGTAGCAGACATGCGCGCACCGACTCCGAGTGCCGCCATGCAGATGACTCTGCCCGACACGAACGAGCTTTACCAATCTCTGGACTCAATAGCTTCGCAGTTTTCACAGATACTCTCTCAGAAAATTTTCAACAAACAACAAGAGCTGACGCATCTTCTGAAATCTTACTCGCAACACTCCATAGAGAAAAAACTGACTCAAAAAAGCCAAGAGGTTAAGCAGTTAAAAGAGTCGTTTTTGCAGCTCATTACATTTAAAATGCAAAATTTTTCAAAAGAGCGTGAACATACAAAAATGAGATTTCCGCATGCCATCGATTCCATTGTAAATCATAAGCTAAATCAACTTTTAAATTTTCAAAAAATGTTAGAATCCAACAATCCAAAATTTAAAAGCAGAAGCGGTTTTGCCCAAATTTCACAAAATTCTAAGGTTATTGATTTGTCATCGCTCAATGTGGATGACATTTTTGATATCCAAAGTGCTGAAATAAATATAAAAGCAAAAGTGCTTCAAAAAAGCAATATAAAGGAACAAAAATGAGTTATCCGACTTTTTTCGACACAATAGAAGTTATAAAAGTAAAAGACCCTTTGGCAAATGTTTTAGGTGCATTTGATGATGGTTTATATGAATTTAATTATCTTGATGTTGTAAAATCAGCAGGGCACAGTTGCCCAACGGTTGCAGGTGCGTACATTATAACGCTCGAAGCTCTCAAAGCACTCTATCCAAACGAGAGAGCTATCCGAGGTGATATAAAAGTTGAATTCGCTGAATCCCTTGAAGAGGGTGTTGCCGGAGTGATTGGAAATGTAGTCTCTCAAATCACAGGGGCAACGGACAAGAGCGGTTTTAAAGGTTTGCAGGGTAAATTTGCACGACACTCTTTGATGTTTTTTGACGCAAATATAAACTCATCTGCCAGATTTACAAGAATGAGCAGCGGCAAAAGCGTGGATGTAAACTACAATCCATCTTCTATAATGCCAAATCCACAGATGCAACCGCTCATGCAAAGAATAATGAGCGGAAGTGCTACTCAAGAAGAGATAAAAGAGTTCGGTGTTCTTTGGCAAGAGAGAGTGAAGAGAATATTTGAAAATTTAGAGAGTGTTGTAAAGGTTACGGAGTTATAGTTGGAGTCGAAGGCAAGACCTTCGACCTTGACATGTAAAACTAAAAAAACTTATTTCAAAGTCAAATTTGGAAAGTAGGTGTGAAGAGTTACTGCTGTGGTAGCCGTCAACTTTTTCATCATTTTATCGAACTTATCTTCCTCATTCCAAAGAGGTTTAGTAACTCCGCTCAGTTCTATTAGTTTTGCTTTTGCATCATAATTCACACCTAAACTATCAACAAGACCGACTTCTTTGGCTTGAGAGGCTGTAAAGATATGGGCATTTGCAAAGAGGTCTCTTTTGGTTATATCAAGACCTCTGGCACTTGCGACATCTGCCGTGAACATGTCATAGGTTCCCTGAATGACTTTGTTGAGCTCATTGACCTCAAACTCTGTCCATGCTCTATCCATGGCACCTACTTTTTTATATTTTCCGGCTTGAACAGTTTGCATTTTTACTCCAAATTTATCCATGATTCCACTCAAATCAGCACCTTCCATAATCACTCCAATGCTTCCAACCATCGACCCTGGATTTACGATAATTTCATTCGCCCAAATACTTGCATAGTAACTTCCGCTCGCAATAGTTCCGCTTGCATAAACAACCACGGGCTTTATAGCTTTGAGTCTTTTAATTGCATAGGCTATCTCTACCGATGGGGCAACCGCTCCTCCCGGAGAGTCAATATTGATTAAAACACCCTTTACATGTGCATTTGTTGCGGCATCTTCTATCTGTTTTAGAACTTCCGAAACCTCCATAATAGGACCTACTAAAGAGATTTGCTGCAGGTTGTTTTGTTTTAAATCTCTCTCACTGTTGGGAGCAAAAAGCAAAAAGAGTATAAGTACAAATAGCATAGCTTTGAAGTGATTTTGTATAAAGCCAAGAGTTGCCGTGATGGGTGAGAGAAGTTTTTTTATAAATTCCATTCATTTTCCTTTATGATTTTACCGTTTATGTAAATTTTCGAGATATTATATCTGTGCAATATTAAATGAAGTGCTAACTCATCGTTTGGCTCTTTGTCTAAATCGAGAACAAGCATGTCCGCATTTTTCCCCTCTGCTATTGCCCCTGTGTTGATTCCAAGTGCTTCGGCTGCATGGATTGTAACCCCTTTTATAAGAGCATCCGCAAATTTTATAAGAGGTGCATTGCTGTGCATAAACAGAGACATTTTCATCTCTTCAAATAAATCGAGTTTGTAGTTTGAACTAAGTCCGTCCGTTGCTACTATCCATCTTATATTATTGTCGTTTAACTCTTTGATATTAAGGGTAGGATTGCCTAAAAGTCTGTTTGAAATAGGGCAGTGAATGACGGTGTGCTTATTTGAAGAGAGTGTTTGAAGCTCTGCTTCATTTGCTTTTACGACATGTGTAAGAAGAGTGCTAAAACCGTTAAAATGGTCTAAAAACTCTTTTGAATCACTTACTGCATAGTTTTGTTTGAGCAATTTCTCAAAGAATTCCTTAAAATCACCCTCATTTTTATCCAACCACTGTCGTTCAGCTTCGCTCTCCATAAAATGGGCGGTAAGTTTTAACTTTTCATGCTTGGCAATTTCTACTGCTCTTTTAACTAAAATAGGATGAACGGAGTATGGAGAGTGAATGGCAATCGCAGGAGTAAAGCCCTCTCTTTTTACCGTTTTTGAAGCATCGAGTCTTGCTTTAAAATCAGCAAAAAGTGCATCTGCCATAGTCGCTTGAGAGCCAATAAGCTCATTGAAAAAAACAACATTTTGGGGTGCCTTTGCACAAACCTCCAAATCCATTCCATGGGAGCTAATTGCTCCGAAAGTTGTGATTCCACATGCGAGCATGGCATCAATCGCTTTTTGCATGCATTCAGATCCACATCCGTTTATAAGCTCTTCGCGGTTTTCTATAACGCTGTAGAGCCAGTTTATAAAATCGCCATAACTAAGCTCTGTTTTGTTTGCGCTAAACTCTATGTGAACATGTGCATTAATTAGCCCCGGCATGAGCAGCGAATTCTTTTGCAAGGTTGTTACTTTTGCATGGGGGAACTCTTTGACTAACTCCTCCAAAGGTGCTATTTTGTGAATTGTCTTATCAAATGCAATTGATAAATTTTCAAGTAGTTTTTCTGGGGTGAGTATAAAGTTTGGTGACAGGATTTGCATATTTAATCTTTGAAGTTGAATTTTTGAAAATTTAAAATAGATTATGCTTAATTTAGGTAAAATTGCCCCTTAAAAATTTGAATATATTACAAAAAAGGCACAATATGAAAATAATGGTTATTCAAGGTCCAAACTTAAATATGCTTGGAGTACGAGAGCAACATATCTACGGAGCGATGAAGCTAGAACAGATTCATGCTCAAATGAAAGATTTTGCAACTCAAAATGGTGCAGAGATAGAGTTTTTTCAGAGTAATTTAGAGGGTGAAATTGTAGATAAAATTCAAGAGTGCTACGGTGATATAGATTGTATCATAATCAATGCTGCGGCATATACGCACACTTCAATAGCTATTCGTGACGCTATTTCTGCGGTTGCAATTCCAACGATTGAGGTTCATATCAGTAACATTCATCGTCGTGAAGAGTTTAGAAAAACAAATATGATAGCACCTGTATGTGCCTCTTCGGTTGTGGGTTTTGGTGCTTTTGGGTATCATTTAGCTATGATGGGTTCTCTGCAAATGATGAATGAAATCAGAGCTGTTCAAGAGGCGCGTCAAGCTGCTGCTTCAGCTGAGTAATCTATGTATTTAAAACGCAGGCTCGGAGAGGGTTTAACAACTCTTAAAGGCTTGCATTTCGGATATAAAAAAAAGAGAAGAAGTTTTCACAGACACAAAGTGACGGTGGGAATAGGCGGAAATGTAGGGGATGTAAAACGAAGGTTTGAACATCTTTTTAACTGTTTGAAAAAAGAGAAGAGAGTAGAGCTTTTGCAAACATCGTTGATTTTGAAAAATCCTCCTTTTGGTTTTTTGACCCAAGATGATTTTTTTAACTCAATTATTGTTTTACAAATTAGTATGCAGCCTATGCAGTTTTTAGGTTATTTGATGAGATTAGAAAAGAGATTTGCAAGAAAAAGAAGTTTTGCAAATGCCCCAAGGACTTTAGATTTGGACATTATATTTTTTGATAAGAGAGTTGTTAAGAATGAAAAGCTTACAATTCCGCATGCCAGTTGGTCTAGTAGAGAGAGTGTTTTGATTCCGTTATCGGAACTCAAACAGTGAAGATCCTAACATTTACAGGCAAATCGCCATCCGAAGCCCTCAAAAAAGCAAAACTTGAAATCGGCGATGACGGAATGCTCATAGAGACAAGAGAGATACATAAAAAAGGGCTGGGAAGAGAGCCTCTTTATGAGATTGTGATAGGAATAGAAGAGGACAAAACTGCTGCTACATATTCGAGGTTAAATAAACAGTTGCATAAGCAAACACCGGTTGTAAAACATAGCGAAGACGTTCTTTATGAAATTTCAAGTGCCGCAAAACAGATATCAAAAATATCGGATGTGACAGACCCTCATTATGAATATGGCGCTGCTAGAACTCCACATGTAAACTTTGAACCAAAAGAGTTAAAAGAGATTAAGTCAGAAATACTAAAACTCGGAGATAAAGTTAAGCTTATCCAAAATATGTTTTGGGATGAGAAGTCGCCCGATATAGAGAGCAGAATTCCTCCGGAGTTTGCTGAAATATATCGTCTCGCTTCTCAAAGCGGCATGAATAAAGAGCATTTGGATGCAATAATGCAGATGACTCTGCAGCACATGCCACTTAAAATGAGAGAAAATTCTGCCACTGTGAAACGCTATTTCCAAACAATTCTTAGAAAAATGATACCTATCAGAATTGAAAGCATGCCTGATAAAAGCAGTAAAAAAGTGATAATGCTTGTCGGTCCGACAGGGGTTGGTAAAACAACTTCTATCGCAAAACTAGCTGCGAGATATTCGTTTTTAATGCAAAAAAAATATAAGGTAGGTCTTGTTGTTTTGGATACCTACAGAATCGGTGCTGTAGAGCAACTGATGCAGTATGCAAGAATGATGAAACTCGGTATTGAGACGGTGGTTGATCCACCGGAGTTCTCAACGGCGTTAAACTCTTTAAGATATTGTGACTATATTCTCATAGATACTATGGGTTCCAGCCCCTATGATAAGGGAAAAATTGAGAAGATTTATGAGTGTCTTGAAGCAAATGACACCGAGTACAATATAGATGTTGTTCTGGTTATGCCAAGTTCTATTAAATACGAAGATTTAAAAGCAACATATGACAATTTTGAGAGTCTCAATATTGATACCATGATGTTTACAAAGTTGGATGAAACAAGAGGTTTTGGAAATATTTTCTCTCTTGCCTATGAAACAAAGAAGCCAATAAGTTATTTTTCTGTCGGGCAAGAGGTTCCGGAAGATTTAGTATATGCAAGCAGTGATTTTTTAGTCGAGTGCTTACTACATGGATTTAATCGGAGCAAAGTATGATAGGGCATCAGGCGGAGAAGCTTGAGAAATTAGTTGCTTCAAATATAGAAAAAAGATCTAGAAAGACTCGTTTTGTAGCTATTACAAGTGGAAAGGGCGGAGTCGGAAAGAGTACGATAAGCTCTAATTTAGCATATGTCCTATCACAAACTGGACTGAATGTCGGTATTTTTGACGCAGATATTGGTTTGGCGAATTTAGATGTTATGTTTAATGTTAAAATTAAAAAAAACATTTTACATGTATTGAAAGGTGAGGCTACGGTTGCTGATATCTTAATTCCTATAACGCGGAATCTGATTTTAATACCCGGTGAGAGTGGCGATGAGATACTGAAATACTCTGACATGGCTCTTTTTGAACGGTTTATGGAAGAGGCGAAAGTTCTTGATAAACTGGATATTATGATAATAGATACGGGTGCCGGTATCGGCGAACATATTCAGATGTTCTTAAAAGCGGCGGATGATGTTGTTGTTGTAACCGTGCCAGACCCAGCTGCAATTACAGACGCGTATGCAACTATTAAAACTATAGCAGCTCTTCGTAACGATGTAAGTGTGATTTTGAATCAAGTTAAAAATGAAAAAGAGGCGGAAGCAGTTTTTGAAAAGATAAAAAAAGTAGCTCAGGCTAATATTGGAAACAACCTTGAATTAAAGCTTATCGGAAAGATAAATAGTGATATAAAAGTTTCATCTTCTGTGAAGCAGAGAGCTCTTTTTAGTGTCTCATACCCATCATCACAGCCTCATAGAGATATAACTGAAATTGCGAATGTTCTTATAGGGAAATTGGAACG
>JAUSKV010000152.1 GCA_030646745.1 Sulfurimonas sp.
CTACATCGGCGTTTTTAAATATCAGCTTGCAACGGTTTTACTCGCTCTGACCTTGCCGGCATACATAAAAAAGCCATACACTTATGCACCTCTTGCACTGCTTCTTTTAGCACTCAATTTTAATCCTCCGTTGCAGCAAGATGCGCCGCTGAAAATAAAGCTTATTCATACAAATATAACACAAGACAGCAAGTGGATGAGCGAGTTTATGAGTTCTATAATTGAAGAGAATCTTGCCGACATACAAAAAGCGATAGATGAGGGGTATGATGCAGTTGTTCTGCCTGAGGCATGCTTTCCTCTTTACATGAACACACACCCAAGATTAACCGCCACGCTCCAAGGACTCTCCTATGAAATAGCTATCATTGCCGGCACACTTTTAACAGAAAACGGCAATAATTATAATGTTACGTACGCTTTTGAAAACGGTGAATACACTGTCGCTAAAAAGTTGGTTTTAGTCCCTTTTGGGGAGTATATTCCACTTCCAAAGTTTGCAAAAGAAATTGTGAATGACTACTTTTTTGCCGGACTGGCAGACTTTTGTATAGCAACAGAACCAACCGATTTTATGATAAAAGGTGTCAAATTCAGAAATGCCATCTGTTATGAAGCCACATGTCAAGAGATATACGAAGGGGATGTGAAATTTGTAGTTGCCTCTAGCAACAATGCATGGTTCGCACCCTCGATAGAGCCAACAGTGCAGAAGCTTCTTATGAGATTTTATGCAAGAAAAAACGGTGTCACAATTTACCACTCTGCCAACTATGAGGGAACGGGAATAATTCATTGATGTTACACATCTAAACGGACGCGTCCGTTTAGATGGCAGGGACAATTTGTCCCTACAACCCCCTAAAGCTACGAAAAACTCCGTTTTTCGAGAATAAAAAGTGTGTAACATCGCTTAGATAAGTAATTTTCGGGTAACCTCTTTTTGATATAATCATAAAAATATCAAAATCAGGAAAAGTCCTAAATGATTAATCTCAAAAATCCAAATCTTTATAATAACCGTGAACTCTCATGGCTTCACTTCAACACGAGAGTTTTAATGCAAGCGCAAGACGCTTCGCTTCCACCGCTTGAAAGACTTAAGTTTTTAGCAATTTACGGGACCAACTTAGATGAGTTCTACATGATTCGTGTCGCCGGACTTAAAAAGCTTTTTTCGGCTGGAATTATTGTCTCAGGTGCAGATAGACTCACGCCGCTGCAGCAGCTCATAGAAATTAGAAACTATATCAGAACTGAGCAGATACGTGTAGAGGAGTGCCTCAAAGAAGTTCTTAGCAAACTTGAGACAGAAGGTTTACATGTAAAATCGCATGCCGACCTCAGCCTAGAAGAAAAAATTCACCTCAATAAATTTTTTAAAGAGAATATCTATCCGGTCATTACGCCCATTGCCATTGATGTTACCCACCCATTTCCGCACCTCAACAATCTCAGCTTCGGTATTATTGTCAAACTCTTCGACAATGACGATACCTCCGTAGAGAGATTTGGGATTATTCGTGTTCCACGGGTTATCAATCGCTTTGTTGAACTGGGTAACAGTACCTATATTCTTGTTGAGACTCTTGTTGCAGAGCATGTTGCAGACCTTTTTCCAGGATACTCTCTCATCAAATTTGCCGCTTTTCGAGTAACAAGAAATGCCGACCTTGAGATAGAAGATGAAGAGGCGGATGATTTTATGGAGATTCTTGAAGAGGGACTAAAACTTCGTCGCAAAGGAGCCATGGTTAGGCTTGAAATTGGGAGTCGAGGGGACGAGGAGATTATAAACTTTTTTAACCACCACACAAATGTTTACAAAGATGATATATATAAAAGCAGCACATTTTTAAATCTCTCAAGCCTTTGGCAGATAGTAGGAAATAAGAGTTTTGCACACCTTTTAGCTGCTCCCTACATGCCAAGAGTATTACCTCCGCTTGATGATGAGGATATTTTTACAACACTAGACAAGCAGGATATTCTGCTTTTTCACCCCTATGAGAGTTTTGAACCAATTGTAAAATTTATTCAGAATGCTTCAAAAGACCCTGAAGTGGTCTCTATAAAGATGACACTTTACCGCTCAGGTACAAACTCTCCGATAGTGCAAGCGCTCATAAATGCAAGTGAATCCGGCAAACAAGTTACGGTTATGGTTGAGTTAAAAGCGAGATTTGATGAGGAGAACAACCTCATCTGGGCAAGAGCGCTTGAGCAGTCCGGAGCCCATGTAATCTATGGAATTAAAGGTTTTAAAGTACATGCCAAAGCAGCTCTAATCACGCGCAGAACAAATGGCTCACTGAAGCAATATGCCCATCTGGCAACCGGAAACTACAACCCGGCAACTTCTAAAATATATACCGACATGAGCTACTTTACTAGCAAAGATGAAATTACAAACGATTTAACTCGGTTTTTTCACTTCTTAACAGGCTTTAGTAAAAAAGGGTTTCTCGATGAGCTTTACATGGCACCGACACAGATAAAACCAAAAATTCTCTCTCTTATTGAGAATGAAACCAAAATGGGTAAAGAGGGAAGGATTATTGCAAAAGTAAACTCGCTTGTCGATGAAAATGTTATTCGTGCACTCTATAAAGCAAGTCAAGAAGGGGTAAAAATAGACCTGATAGTTCGCGGAATCTGCTGCTTAAAACCGGCTGTAGAGGGAGTGAGTGAAAATATCAGAGTTATTTCTATAGTAGGAAAATATTTAGAACATTCAAGAGCCTTCTATTTTAAAAACGATGTTACACAAGTTTACATCTCTTCAGCGGATTGGATGCCTAGAAACTTAGAAAAAAGAGTGGAGCTTTTAACCGGAATAAAAGATGAAGCAGCCAAAGAAAAAATAATTCAATACTTAAGACTTCAATGTTCAGACAATATGCTCTCCCATGAACTGCAAAAGGACGGCTCTTATGTTAAAATAAAAAAAGAAGATGCTAAAGCCATAAACAATCATAAAATGTTGGAAGATTTTGTAACCCGTATTGCAAAAGCCACCAAAAATGATTCATCGGCGGAGAGTGCACTTCTTGCAAGTAAACTTTATAGTGAGAGTTAAAAATGATACATAAATTTAAAGAGAGTTTGCCACAACTTGGGAGTAATTCTTGGGTTGCCGCTTCTGCCGATATAATTGGCGATGTGACATGCGGAGCTGATTGTTCTATCTGGTTTGGCTGTGTTGTGAGAGGTGATGTTCACTACATAAAAATAGGTAGTCGTGTAAATATTCAGGATTTGAGTATGGTACATGTAACCCACTACAAAAAAGCGGACAAGAGTGACGGAAACCCTACAATTATCGGCGACGATGTAACAATCGGACATAGGGTTATGTTACATGGTTGTACAATAGAAGATGCTTGTCTCATCGGCATGAGTGCGACAATCCTTGATGGTGCGGTGATTGGAAAAGAGTCGATTGTGGGAGCCGGTGCGCTTGTAACGAAGGGCAAAATATTTCCGCCTCGCTCACTCATCATGGGAAGCCCCGCAAAAGTCGTAAGAGAATTGAGCGATGAAGAAGTTAAAGAGCTTTATGCCTCTGCTCACAGATATGTAGAGTTTAAAAAAGAGTACCAAGAGTAAATTATAGACTATCTAACAACTCCCTTTTTGTAAAATTTCCGGAGAGTGGAGTTTGCAAATAGGATTCATCATCTTTTGATACAAAAAAGATGGCAGGAAATTGTTGGGTATAAAAGAGTTCAATAGGATAGCTATTGTTCTCCTCAAAAAAAACTGCCACGGGTAAATATTTTTGATTCACCTTCTCTTGTACCTCTTTGTCGGCAAAAATATCACTGAAAACAGTCTTGCATCTTATACAATCTCTTTTCAGGAGTAAAAGCAGAATTTCCTTCTGCTCTTTTTTTGCCTGCATAAGCACTTTGTCAAAATCATTTTGCCACACTATGTAATCACAAAAAGCTATAGAACAGAATATTATCAAGCTAAAAAAGATTTTCATTTAGACTTCCATTACTTGTTTTATGTCATTTACAAAAACTAATGTTACTAGAACAAACCTTAGTTATAAGTAATTTAACCTGCTAATTCTACGGTTCATCTAGCACTTATTACTCAACCATTTTATTCAATAATTCTTTATTTAATTCAAGCTTTTAGGAATTGTATTTATATAGATAGTTTCACAACTTTGGCTTAGAGTTTGTCGGGAACATAGGGTTTCCAGACTTTTCTTTAAAACAAAACAATACACCATTTATCGTTGAAGCTGCCAGTGTTAATAAGAGGAAGAATGAGAGACCTCAGGAGTGGGAAGCTTTTGAAAAAAAAGTCATTTCTTGACCCTATTCTAAATAAGTTCTTGCTTTTTTTCATCATACTTACAAGGAAACCTATGCGAAAAATTAAACCCTTGCTTCTTAATATTCTTATACTCTTCTACCCACAAATAAACCAGTTCCATTTTTTTGCAATTTTTCAATTTACAAAAACCACTACGAACAGAGCCAAAAAAAGTGTACACTTCTCTCATATAATCTGAGTGAGATGAAGGAAAATACTTGAACATAGCAGTTTCAGCGTTTCTTTTAGACAAATCGTATGAGAAGCTTCACAAAATCTCAAAAGAAAAACTCAGTGGCATCATCTTCAAATCCCGCTCTTCAAGTTGTGACATTGGAAGTGCCAAAGCGTACTTAGAGTGAAAAGAATTCTTTGGTTTAGAAGAGATTTGAGAGTGGAGGATAATCCGCTTCTCTCTCTTGGTGATGAGGTGTTGCCGATATTTATTTTCGATACAAACATTTTGAACAAACTCCAAAAAGAGGATAAAAGAGTCTCCTTTATCTTTCATTATGTTTACAAACTCAAACAGGATTTGTCGGCGTGTGGATTGGATCTTAAAATATTTTATGCTTCGCCACAAGATGTTTTTGAATATTTAATTCCGCAAGGTATGGATGAAGTCGTGGCATCTGGAGATTATGACAGCTATGCCAAAGAGCGCGACTTGCAAATATCTCACAAAATCCACTTTCGTTACATCCAAGATACCTATATTTTTAAGCCTTATGAGGTTCTCAAAGAGGACAAAACACCCTATTTGGTTTTTACGCCCTTTTATAAAAAAGCAAGAGTGATTTTAAATAGTAAAAAGAGTGAAGAGTTGAAAATGGCTCACAATAGACTTATGGATGAAGATTATAAAGCAATTACAAAGATAGATGCAAAGGGAGTTGTAACAAAACTGCCTCTTTCTTTAGAGAGTTTGGGATTTCTAAAACAGAAAGTTGGTATTATAAATCCACATGCCAAGCTTGAGAAGTTCAAACAAAACTGTAACAAATATAAGCAGATGCGAGACTTTTTGTATGAGGATGTCGGCTCCAATCTGAGTGTAGATTTGCGCTTTGGAACGCTATCGACAAGGGCAGTTTTGCGATATGTTTTGAGTCTTAAAGGTTTCGATGTTGAGCCGTTTATACGACAACTTATCTTTAGAGATTTTTATGCGTATCTTCTTTTTCACATGCCAAGAGTAGAGAACAAAAACTACAAATACAGCTTTAACGGCATAGAAGATAGAGAAAAATATGAAATTTTTTGCAAGGGACAAACAGGTGTTCCCATAGTAGATGCAGGAGTTCGAGAATTGATACAAACAGGGCAGATGCACAATCGCGTGCGCATGGTCGCTGCCTCATTTTTTACCAAAGATTTGCTTCTGCCTTGGCAGTGGGGAGAACAGTTTTTTGCGCAACACTTGCTCGATTTTGACAAGGCTTCGAATGTTCTCTCTTGGCAGTGGAGTGCAGGAACAGGCGTTGACCCACAGCCCTATTTTAGAGTATTTAATCCCTATTTGCAGAGTAAAAAGTTTGATAAAGATGCGCATTACATTAAACGGTTTTGTCCTGAGCTATTACATGTAGAAGCCAAATACCTGCATGATGAAAATTACCTTTTGAACAACTCCGTTAAGGATTATCCAAAGCCCATTGTTAACCACAAAACAGCATCGAAAATAGCGATAGAGTGTTTCAAAAAAGATACATTTTTATAACTTTCACTTTTTTCTCTCTTTTTTCAGAGTTAGTTTATTTAAGTTAAATATGTTACAATTTCGAGATTTTATACTTAAATATAGGAGCTATAATGGCACTTTTAGACGATATCAAAGAAGTAGTAGTTGAGCAATTAAGCGTTAACCCAGACGAAGTAAAAGAAGATTCAAAGTTCGTAGAAGATTTAGGCGCTGATAGTCTTGATGTTGTTGAATTGGTGATGGCTCTTGAAGAGAAGTTTGACATCGAAATTCCTGATGATGAAGCGGAAAAAATTCAAACTGTTAGAGATGTAGTTAATTACATAGAAAGTAAGTAATTATTTCAATTCTACCTGAGGTCAAGCCTCGGTAGTAGAATATTTTTAATAGTCAGTTTAGCTGATTTTTAAAAGTGTTTTTATATATTTTATGGAGAATGTTTATATGAGAAGAATAGTTGTAACTGGTATGGGTATGATAAATGCAGTAGGTCATGATAAAGAGAGTTCTTTTAAGGCGATATGTGACGGGGCATGCGGAATTGATATGATAACTATTTTCGACCCAACAGATTTCAGCGTAAAAATTGCAGGTGAAGTAAAAGATTTTAATCCTGAGACAGTTATGCACCCAAAAGAGGTTAAAAAAGCGGACAGATTTATTCATCTTGGACTTAAAGCTGCGCAAGAGGCCATGATAGATGCCAATTTGCCGGAAGATACTGACATGGAGAGATTTGGTGTGAGTGCCGGTTCCGGAATCGGCGGGCTTTCTGCTATTGAGCGAAATTCTATCATTCTTGAAACAAAAGGGTCTCGTAGAATTTCTCCATTTTTTATTCCTTCTGCTCTTGTAAACATGCTTGGCGGCTTTGTCTCGATTGAACATGGAACAAAAGGTCCAAACCTCTCAAGCGTTACGGCTTGTGCGGCGGGTACGCATGCAATAAGCGAAGCATGTAAAACTATCATCTGCAATGGTGCTGAAAAAATGCTTGTAGTAGCTGCAGAATCTGCAATTACGGGTGTTGGAATAGGTGGTTTTGCCGCTATGAAAGCACTCTCAACAAGAAATGACGACCCTAAAAAATCATCTCGCCCTTTTGACGCAGGTAGAGATGGTTTTGTTATGGGCGAGGGCGCAGCTGCTCTTGTTTTAGAAGAGTATGAAAGTGCCGTTGCAAGAGGTGCTAGAATATATGGAGAAATCATAGGTTTTGGAGAAAGCGGTGATGCAAGCCATATTACAACTCCAAGTCTTGATGGTCCGGCTCGTGCTATGAAGGCCGCATATAAAATGGCGGGTGAGCCAAAACTCGACTATGTAAATGCACATGGAACAAGCACACCGATAAATGATAAAAATGAAACGGCAGCAGTAAAAGATTTACTTGGCGGAAAAGAGAATTGTCCTCCGATGAGTTCAATCAAAGGTCAAATTGGTCACTGTTTAGGCGCGGCCGGGGGGATTGAAGCGGTTACATGTTTGATGGCTATGCGAGATGGAATTATTCCTCCGACTATAAACTATGAAATGCCGGATGAAAATTGTGATTTGGATATTGTTCCAAATGTAGCAAGAAGAGCTGAATTAAATATTGTTATGAGTAACTCTTTTGGGTTTGGCGGCACAAACGGCGTGTTAATTTTTAAAAAAATCTAAAAGTGTAAGGATTTAATTTGGCTACATATTTAGATTTTGAATTAAAAATAAAAAACATTCAAGAAGATATTGTCTCTGCACAGATTCGTCATGACGAGCATGCAGCGGAGATTCTTCAAAAATCATTAGAAAAAGAAGTTGCAAAAACTTATAAAAATTTATCAGATTTTCAAAAACTTCAACTGGCCCGCCATGCAGATAGACCTTATGCCCTCGATTATATTAATTTACTAATGCGCGACAAGTATGAGCTTCATGGGGATAGACATTTCCGTGATGATGCCGCAATCATATGCTATATCGGATATATAGCCGATGAAAAGGTTATGGTAATCGGTGAGCAAAAAGGTCGCGGTACTAAAAATAAATTAAAGAGAAACTTTGGTATGCCACATCCTGAGGGGTACAGAAAGGCTCTTCGAGTTGCCAAAATGGCCGAGAAGTTTAATATTCCTGTTTTGATGCTTATCGATACTCCGGGTGCATATCCTGGACTTGGCGCTGAAGAGAGAAATCAGAGTGAGGCGATAGCTAGAAATTTATTGGAATTTGCCGAACTCAAAACTGAGACAATCTCTATAGTAATCGGTGAAGGTGGAAGCGGTGGCGCTTTAGCCATCGGTGTAGCTGATAGACTAGCCATGATGCGATATTCTGTTTTTAGTGTTATCTCGCCTGAGGGGTGTTCTGCAATTTTATGGAATGACCCTACAAAAGCAGAAGCCGCGACGAACGCTATGAAAATAACAAGTCAGGATTTAAAAGAGTTAAAGTTAATTGACGATGTAATAAATGAGCCTCTCATCGGTGCGCATCGCGATAAAGACAGCAGTGCAGCGGCGATAGCCGACTATTTTTTAAGTGAACTGAAAAAACTTCGCCAAATGAGTAGCCAAGAGAGAATGGATGCAAGGTATAAAAAACTTGTTGGCGTGGGTGCTTATTCAGAGTAAAAACTACTCTAAATTTTATTTTACCACCCAAAATGGGCTTCGCTCATTTTGGGTGGTAAAGACACAAGTGTCCTTTACAATCCCCTAAAGCTTCGAGCATAAATGTTGGAGAGTTAGAAGGTTTTTGTGCATTGCTTTAAATGAATGCATTATTTTTGACACTATTCTTCTTCTTGAGATTCTTTCATTGGGTCGAATTTCGGTCTTTTTAATCTTTTTGCCTCTTTTGAAAACTTTATCAAATCTTCGATATTATTAATATTTTCAGTAATATTTTCTAGTGACAGCTTAAAAAGTCCATAAGTAGTCATTACATCGCTCATGGCTCTATGATGCGTAGCATGCGAATTCAAATTGAGTGAATCATTAAGATAGGAGAGCGCATATCTGTAGGACACAACTGTTCTCTCTGCAAGAGCAAGTGAGCATAAACCTCTATTCAAAAGAGGTGCTAAACCAACCCTTGTGAGCATAGCAGAAATAAATTTGTAATCAAACTTTATATCATGCGCAACAAAAACAGTATCGCCTAAAAAATTTTTAAAATCATAGAGCACCTGTTTCATAGTGGGCGCACTGAGCGTATCTTCTACTTTTATGCCGGTTATGAGTGTGATATGTTCATTGATTTCTGAGCATTTGACAAGTGATTCAAATCTGTCGGTAATAACGCCGTTTTTAACCTTCACGGCTGCTATCTCAATTATCTGGTGTTTATCATATTTTGAGCCGTTTGTCTCAATATCCACAATACAAAACTCTGCCTTATCCATAGGAATAAATTTAGTCTCAAAATAAAAATACCCTTGATGTTTCGTAAGTTTTAACCCTTGTGCATGCCACAGTTCGATAAACAGGGTTAAATCCTCATTTACCTGTCTTTTCATCGCATCAAGACCGAGTCCGCTAGAAGAGAGCCTTGAGATACTTTTGGCATCTAAATGAAAGTTATTATCTAGCATTAGCAATAAACTCTTTAACTTTTTTATGATTTTTAACTCCGTGGGAGGCTTCAACGCCGCTGCTTACATCCACACCATAAAAGCCATACTCTTTTAATGAGGCTACATTCTCAGGGTTAAGTCCACCTGCAAGAACTATTTTAGAACAGTCAATATCTTTAAACCACTCAATATTTAATCTTTTTCCTGAACCGCCATAGGCTTCGCAATAGGCATCCACTAATCTATACTCATCACTAAAAGTTAAGATATCCTCTCTCTCTTTTGCTCTAGTAACTTTAATGTGAGGAATTTTTAGCTCTTCATATAGTTTTTCAGAGGCTTCAAAGTGTATTTGGGCGAGAGTCGCTCCAACTTCTTGACAAATAGAGTTGATTGTATTGGCATCGGCATTAACAAAGAGAGCAACTTTTTCTACAAATGGGGGAAGGTTTTTTATAATCTCTTTTGCATGCGAAACTGTAATAAACCTTGGAGATGCTTCATAAAATACAAAACCAAGTGCATCTGCACCTGCGTTAATAGCAACCATGGCATCTTCAAAGGAAGTGATTCCGCAAATTTTACATTTCATGTTATATCTGCAAGCTCTCTATAGCTTCTTTTTTGTTTGCATGGTTAAACACATAGCTTCCTGCAACTACAATATCAACGCCGGCATCACGAAGCATGTGGATGTTTTTATCAGTGACGCCGCCATCTACTTCTATAAGACAGTTGGGATTGATTCTGTTTCTCATCTCACTCAGTTTTGCAGCTTTTGGGATTACACTCTCAATAAAGCTTTGACCGCCGAAACCTGGGTTTACGCTCATAAGTAAAACCATGTCCAAGTCGGCGAGCAGATACTCAACGCTCTCAGGCGGAGTGTGCGGGTTTAAAACAATTGCAGGTTTTATTCCTAGAGAGCGAATTTTTTGAATAAGTCTATGGGGATGCTTCTCCTCTTCGATATGAAAAGAGATATATTCAGGTTTAAGCGAGGCAAAAAGGTCAACAAAAAATGTGTTGTTTTCAACCATGAGATGAATATCAAGAGGTTTTGTGGCACATGCTGCAATTGCACTTACAACTACGGGTCCAATTGTCAGGTTTGGAACAAAGTGCCCATCCATAACATCCACATGAACTAAGTCACAACCAGCATTACAAATAGATTCTATATCTCTTTGTAAATTTCCAAAATCAGCAGACAATACACTAGGAGCTACAAGCATTGCTTTCCTTTTTTTATTTTTAAAATACTAATATTATGACCTTACGCACTTTTGTAAAAAAAAGTGAATATCTTCTAAATCTCGAAAAACTTGTTTTACTAAAGAAACATTTTCGCTCTGCGAAAAGCGATTCTCTTGTTTTCGTAGCTTTAGGGTGGTTACAAGGGACATCTTCCCTGCCACTAAAACGGACGCGTTCGTTTTAGTGCGTAACATCAGTTATATTTTCGGAATTTTACTATCTTAGTGGTAAGAAGACGCTTTTATCTAGTTAAGAAAAACAGAAATTTATCTCCGCTAAATGTTAAGTCAACTTGAACGCCTCTTCTGTCGCTTATAATTTCAAGAAGACCATCCACCGTAGGGTATGTTCTTGGAAGTGTAATGTCAACACTAATATTTTTATCAGCGAGAAGCGTTTTTAGCTTGCCGCCTACAATGTTAACAAGCTCTGCCAATGTATCAAGAATCAGTTCAGTGTCATCCGTTTGCTCGCCTATGAGTAGCTCACACGCTTTTTTTGCTATATTTTTTGGGAAAATCAGAATAACCATCCCGTCCATATCACCGTAAAAGCCTATAGAACTGGCTATTTTATCTCTTTTATCTTCAATTATTATCTCATGTATTTCTGCTGATTCTTTTATAGCTTTTGAGTTTGTCATCATCTCGAGAGTCGTAATAGTTGCATGAATAAAATTTGGAAGCTCAACCACGATGAGTTTATTTATAAGTCGTTTATTTTTAATATTTGAAGCACTGCTCGCACCCAGCTCTGCAAGCAACAATTTGTTTTTTAAAATATCATCCATCTGCTCATAAAATAGTATTCCGGCATCCTCCATAGTGTCTTTGAAAGTTTTCGGTGTTTTATCAAATACCATTCCTACAAAACAGATATTTGCATTATACTCAGCAGCTGAACTTGCAAGTTTTGAGAAAAAATTGAGCGCATGTACATTCATACTAACAACTCGGTAGGCATCAAATATAAAGAGTCTAAACCCGACATTTAAAGAATTCAGGTGGTAAGCAATATTAAAATTATTTCCTATTTCAGCATCTAAAAATGATGATATCGTATAAATAATCGCATTTCCTGTTACTCTAGTCGCAACTTTTTGTCCAATTTGCCCTATAAAAGTATTTTTAATTATATTATCGTAGGCATTTTTATTTGAACACTTGAGTGCAAAATCCTCTTTACTTTGGGCTATTATAGGATTATGCCCGTTGTCATGCAACTCTATTGCCATGGCTGAACGTTGAGACTTATCCTCGCTAAAGAGTAAAACATTTTTACTTTGATTTTTAAAACTTGAAGTAAATAGAGCAGCTGTTTCTTGAGTGTTAAAGAGAGAAAAGTTCATATCATTTTTATAAAAATTATTAATTGCATCAAATTTTTTAGTATCGTAGTCGCAAAAGCCTACTGTGGTGTGGTTTTGCAGACGCATTTTTGAAAACATTTTTACAAATGCATCTAGCCCGTTTCTGTTAAAAAAGATAACTCTTTTAAGGGAAACTAAAACCATGTCAACTTTGAGTTTAAGAGTAGCGTCAATATCTTCTATTGTCAAAAATGCCGAGGTGCTATTTCCATCCAAAAATCCCTGAGGCGAGAATATAGCCATACCGTCTTTTACTGTGGCTCTCATGCTATCTTCATAAGTTTTGCAAAATCGTCATAAATATCAGAAACAAAATCTATTTGAAAATCTATAAAGTTATTGAGTCCGGCCTTTACGTATATTGGCTGAGAAAGTTCATAAAAGAGTAGAAGGTGCATCCATTTTGCAAGAGTGTTAATAGACTTATCTTTGGAAGGCTTAATTCCTGAAGATGCTTGAACAACTTTGGCTATTTTATCCGGCATTTCCCATTTTTCTGCAATAAATTCACATATATCAAAGAGATCTTCATCGCAAAGACGAAATAATATTGTGTTTAAATCAAGGTCATGCACACTTCTAAGAAGCATCACATCTTTGATTTTCTCATTAAAAAGAGCCTCTGCAACAATTATACTGGCAGGAAGAAGAGTAATCGCACTCTCCATCTCTTTGTCGGATATATTTAGATGTGTTAATATAGTTTTCCAATTTAAAGAGAGATTTGCCTGCAGGTCATGAAAAGAGGATGCAGTAAGCTTAAATAAAACCCATTTTTTCGGGGATAAAAGAGTCATCATATAGTTGTAAACAGTTTGCTGAGAACTAGAAACGCCTAGTATCCCAAATATCTGAGAAATGTCATTTATCTCATTTTTAAAACCATAGATAGGTTTATTTACAATATTTTTTAAGTATGCTTTAAGCGCCAAATCTTCAACTGCCACATGTGAAGCTCTAATAAGTTCGCCACAATTTAAAAGTGAAAGAGTCTCTCTCAACGCTTTTGGAGCCGGAGGAATTTTGTCGATGTAAAAATCAATCATATCTTTTGTTATCAATGTTGGCTGCTTTTATTATATTTCGTGCATTTTAACTTTTTAATCATAAAATATATATAAATTCAGAAAATTGCACACTATTTATCTAGCTTAAGTTGTACTTTTGCTTTGAGCTGATATAATCCGCAACTTTAAAAACCTAAATAAGGAAGCTGAATATGGCAAGAAAATGTGCTATTAGTGGTAAAGGCCCAATGAGTGGAAACAATGTTTCTCACGCTAAAAACAGAACAAAGCGTCGTTTTTTACTAAACTTAAGAGCTGTTCGTATCACTTTAGAAGATGGTACTACAAAAAAAATCAAAATCTCTGCAAGAGAATTGCGTACTCTTAAAAAAGTTTCTTAAAAACAACTAAGAAACTACGCCTTCTCTGAAGATTTGTAGCTTTCTAATCGGGAGTTCGCTCCCAGAACCCTCCTAAAACTTTCAATCTACATGTCAAATAAGTCGTGAAGTAATCAAAAAACACCGATATTACAATATAATAACTAAGAAAAAAAATAAGCATAGGAGTTCGAATTTGTATAATATAATTCAAATAGATGGCGGTGTTTGTGCTGCAGAGGGTTTTTTTGCCGATGGCGTGAGTGCAGGTTTAAAGAAAAACAGTGCAAAAGATATGGCATTTATATATAGTGAGAATAAGTGTAAAGTAGCTTCAGTTTTTACAACCAACAAGATGTGTGCAGCTCCAATTAAACATTTTCGTGCAAAGGGTAAATTTAAAACTAACTTCGTTTTAATCAATTCTAGAAATGCAAATGCGATGACAGGACAAGCCGGAGTTGAAGATATAGATGAAGTGTTAGAGGCTTTAGCTCACACATGTCAAGCTGTTAAAAATCCCGTTATGAGTTCAACCGGTGTTATCGGTGTTAGGCTTCCAAAGCAGAAGATTATAGATGCACTTCCTCTTTTTAATTTGAGTGCAAAAGAGCCAATGAATGCGGCGAGTGCTATCATGACAACCGATACATTCTCTAAAACTATTGCTTTTAAAGTTCAGTTAGAGGATGGAAGCAGTTTTAGCATCGGTGCCATGGCAAAGGGTGCGGGGATGATAAATCCGGCGATGGCTACAATGCTCTGTTTTATCACAACGGATGCCAAAGTAAAAAGAAGCGTTATGCAGGAGATTTTGAACGAAGTTACGCAAACCACTTTTAATGCTATAAGTGTGGATGGTGATACTTCTACAAACGATACGGTTATTCTTTTGGCGAATGAAAAAAGTGGAGCTTACGAGAGAGAAGCTTTTAAAGAGGCTCTCTTCAAA
>JAUSKV010000154.1 GCA_030646745.1 Sulfurimonas sp.
ATGCAGAATATCAAAACAGCCGTTTGTAAATACGACTCTCTTGCCATTTTGTCTATATCGCTCTACAATAGAGCTAATCTCCTCAAAACTTTTTATATGGGCATCCGAAGTACTTTTGTGCAGGGTTGCTTCATACTCCTCAATCTCGGCAAGGCTTACGGTTGCCGAGCCGATTTTACCGACCACTACTCCCGCCGCCAAATTGGCAAACTTTGCAGTCTCTTCTATGCTTTTATTTGCACAAAGTGCAAAAGCAATAGAAGCTATAACCGTATCTCCGGCACCCGTTACATCAAAAACCTCTTTCGCAACCGTAGGAAATCTCTTAAGTTTCTCATCATAAATCGCAATTCCATCTTCTGAGAGAGTGATAAGAGAGATGCCTAAGTCACACTCGTTTTTTAGTTTAAGAAGTGCATCTTTGAGAGTTTGCTCATCTTTGATGTCTATCTTTGTAGCTAACATCGCCTCTTTTTTATTTGGAGTGAGAAGATATGCACCCTTGTATTTTGAGTAATCACTCCCTTTTGGATCCACCAAAACTTTCACACCGTTGACATGACAAAGTTTGATAACTCCTTGGCATAATGCATCCGTCAGAACACCCTTGCCGTAATCGGACAGAATCACCATCTCATACTTTTTGATATTCAGGCTTAAAGTCTCTAAAATTCTTACGACAGATGAGGAGAGAATATCATCTTTGCTCTCTTTATCGTATCGGAGTATCTGCTGGCTTACGGCAATAATGCGGCTTTTTTTAGAGGTTTTTCTGCCGCTTTGGGTAATTAAATTTTTTGTATCAACACCGATTTTTACGAGCATATTCGTAAGCTCATCTCCATTCGCATCATCTCCGATAACGCCGCTCACACTCACCTCTGCACCAAGAACAACAAGGTTATTGATAACATTTCCCGCTCCGCCTAAAACCGTAGTCTCTTTTGCGATGTCCACCACTGCAACGGGGGCTTCCGGAGAGATTCTCTCACAACTTCCCCACAGATAGTGGTCTATCATCAAATCGCCTACAACAAGAATTTTTGGCTTTGCGTTTTTTAGAGCCACCATTACTTCTTAACCTCTTCTTCAAATACTCTTTTTATCTCACTCACATAGGCTTTGATTCCATCTTCCATCTCATAAGCCGGTGCATATCCAAGAGCCTCTTTTGTTGTCTCAATGTCCGCCTCTGTATGAAACTGGTAGCTTCCGATGAACGGATTTGAAATGTATTCACATGTCAAGGAAGTGCCTAATTCAGATTGTAATATATCAACTATATCTTGAAAACTTCTCGCTTTTCCTGTTCCGACATTATAAATTCCGCTTTCCTTAGGTTTCATCGCTTTAACATTTGCCTGAATAATATCTTCTATGTAGATAAAATCTCGAAGGATTTTGTCACTATGCTCAAAAAGACGGGGATTTTTGCCGTGAAGAAGCTGATGTCCAAATTGCAGAATCATAGAAGCGGTCGTGTTTTTAAAAAACTCTCTCGCCCCATAAACATTAAAATAGCGAAGCCCGACAATAGTTATATCGCTGTTTTTCATGTATTCACGGCTCAGATAATCCATGCTTAGTTTTGAAAAGCCATACACATTTGCCGGAGCTTCACAACCCACTTTTTGTGGAGAAGGAGCATTTCCGTAGGTCGCAGCCGAAGAGGCATAAACCATATTAGCACCATGTGCAACGGCTAAATTTAGTAAATCCTTATACGCATTTACATTTGTTTTTATCATCAAATCTTGCTCTAATGCCGTGGTGTCTGAGATGGCCGCTTCATGAAAAATATAGTCAAATTTATAATTTACTTCCAAGTCTAAAAGCAAATCTTTATCATTAATATCTCCGCTTATAACTTCACCTTTAAAACCCAAAAGATTTTTATAGTGACCGAAGCTTTTGAGATTACCGTTTGAGAGTGTTTCACCGCTTCTAAAACTATCTAAAACTATAATTTTTGCCTCAGGATGGTTGTTTTGAAAGTAAAAGGCTAAGTTTGAACCGATAAACCCTGCTCCGCCTGTTATTAAAATAGTTTTCTCTTTTAAATCATCTTCAATATATCGCATTTTCCCATCCGCAGTAAAGTTTATTTGCCAAAATAATACCTTTTAATTCATTAACGAGTATTTAAGACTCTAATCACTATAATTAACACGAAAATTTATCCAAGGAAATAAAATGAAAAAAATCGTTTTAACATTACTCGTTGCTAGTGCTTCTCTTATGGCTGCTGATGGTGCTGAATTGTTCAAAAAATGTACAAGCTGCCATGGTGCTGCAGGTGAAAAAGCTGCTCTCAACAAGTCTCAAATCATTAAAGGTTGGGATGCAGCTAAAACAGCTGAGGCATTAAACGGTTACAAAGCTGGTACAAGACATAGTGCCGGAATGGGTGGTCTTATGAAAGGTCAAGTTGCTGCTTACAGCGATGCTGATATCGCTGCAATTTCTGCTTACATAGCTACTCTTAAGTAGTTATTTGTGAACTGCCTTTTTGGCGGTTCCTACACATAAAAATCCATATAATTTGAACAAATTCCAAACTATATTCAAGTACTGAAGCTTCGCCTCCGGCGAGAAAATAGCGCTATTCTGGTCTGTAGTTTCTCTTTAACTCTTTTTTCTTTCTCTCTTGATTTACTGCATCATTTAACTCATCTTCACCATCGAACTTCGCAGCATTTAAAAACTTCTCTTCATCATCAAACTGACCATTTTTTATAGCCCAAAGAAAAGCAAATAAAGCAACTCCGCCAAGAAAAATAGATGCTCCTAGCATCATAGCAATTACCCAATTATCCAAAACATTTCTCCTAACTTTTATTCCACTTCAGACGAATTCGCATAGAGTTCCCAACTACCAAAAGTGAGCTAACACTCATAGATATAGCGGCAACAAGAGGTATAACAAATCCAGCCATTGCCATAGGAATTGTTACGGCATTGTACAGCAATGAGATATAAATATTTTGCTTAATAAGTCCATAAGTTGTTTGAGATATTTTAAAAGCGTCTTCAAGTGATTTCAGTGAATCGTTCAGCAAAACAACATCTCCAACTTCAACCGCCACATCACTCCCACTTCCCATAACTATGCCTATGTCAGCACATGAGAGTGCCAAAATATCATTTACACCATCACCGACCATTACAACTTTTTTGCCTTCACTATGAAGCTTCGTTATAAAATCTGATTTATCTTCCGGTGTCTGTTCATACAAGAAGATATCAATTCCAACCTCTTTGGCAATTTTAGTTGCTATATGAGCGTTGTCCCCCGTGAGCATAATTGTTTTAATCCCTTTTTTTGAGAGTCTCTCAATCACCTCTTTTGCGTTCTCTTTTATCTTATCATTTAGTTCATAAATAGCTACTACTTTATCTTCAACAGCAAAATAAAAGAGTGTATTTTCACTCCTGAAATCAATATCTATTTTATTCTCATTCATAAGTTTTTGATTACCGCCAAAGAACTGTTTCTTCTCAAAAGTAGCACTCATTCCACATGCAGGAATCTGCTTGAACTCATCAAAAAGTATCTCATTTACATCTTCGTTATTTTGCACAAGAAACTCTAAAACTCCACATGCCACGGGATGGTTGGAGGATTTAACAAGTGAATAAAGAACTCTTTTGTCAAACGCACTATAAACATGTTCTTTTAAAACTTTTGGTTTGCCTAGGGTTATCGTCCCTGTTTTGTCCAAAACAAGCGTATCTATTTTTGCCATAGTCTCAAGATGTGCCGCCTCTTTAAAGAGAATTCCCCTTTTTGCACCCAAACTAAGCCCAACAAGTGTTGCTACGGGCGTTGCAAGAGCCAACGCACATGGACATGCTATGATAATCACAGATATTGCCACCATAAAAGATGTCTCAAAATTATGTGCAGACATATACCAAAAAAGAAATGTTAAAAATGCGAAACTCAAAATTACCGAGGAGAAATATTCAGACAGCTTATTTGCCATCAACTGAATTTTTGGTTTCTTATTAATTGCTGTTTCTAAAAGTGCTACAAGATTTGATAAAGTTGAGTGCTGGAAATCTTTGGAGGCTCTAAAATGCACATCGGCATCTATACTTGTTGTGCCGCTTACTACACTATCTCCATGTT
>JAUSKV010000163.1 GCA_030646745.1 Sulfurimonas sp.
TACATCTTTACAAAATAGACAAACACAAACACAAGCTGCAAGACCTGCAGTAGTAACACAACATCATGCCAATGCAAATACGAAAGCAATTGCAGGTGCGAAGAAACATGGTGATGTTTGGGAGAACTTTTAAGCAGAGGAGATTGCCTTAGGGCTGTCTTATTGCAAGAAGGCTGTTATAGAACTATATTTATTAAGTAATATTTAAACCCTAGAATAAAATAAGATATAATTACAAATTAATTTTTAGAGGTATTTTATGAAATTTTTATATAACGCATCATCACATTTTAACTTGGCAAATCTTTTTACATTTGTAAATATTACTGCCGGGCTTACAGCAACCTATTTTATAACCCAAAACAATTTTTTTATAGCGATAATTCTTGCTTGGGTTGGCGGTGCTTTTGATATTTTTGATGGGAAGATTGCTAGAAAATATAAATTATCCAATGAGTTTGGAATACAACTCGATAGTTTCGCGGATTTTCTAAGCTTTGTACTTGTGCCTGTGTTTTTGATTTTTCAAGCAGTTTATACAACTTCTCTCTCCGGAGCGTGGTTAATTGTGGCAGCGATTGTAAGTATCTATTATGTTATTTCAGGGCTTAGAAGACTTATACACTTCAATATCAACGCACATGTAGGCGAAGTTTCTAAATTTTTCACAGGCGTGCCGACACCGCTTGGAGCAATTCTGCTCTGGCTTGTCTATCTTTGTCACACTTATGCACTTATACCGGCATTCGCGGTTATAGCACTCATGGCTATAATCGGATGGAGCTTAAACTCTACTCTTAAAGTTCCACATCCGTAAAAAGTTTTAACGGATGCTCAATCGAATTATCTTTAGTTGGATTTTTAACTCTTTTTAAATTTGCAACTTCCTACGGTTATAACTTTGCCGCCGGCAATTGCTTCTTTGATGTATGCCAGAATTCCTTTTGGGTCAGAATCTCCGACCTCTTCTTCTATAATCCTTAGCAAATCAGCCTCTTTTGTGTCACTCCATGTTTTCTCATAGCTGTATTGTGTTTGTATATTCATTTCAAAATAATACCTAAAAATAGTTTTTTACTCTTCATTATTACTTATTTCCAAAAGTTTTTTAGGTTTCAATCCCAATTCTCTCATGTTTTCAGCTCTTTTAATAATATTTCCTCTTCCGCTACTTAATCTTTTCATAGCGCTCTCATAGGAATTTTGACTTCTTTGCAGATGTGTACCGATGTTTTGCATCTCCTCTACAAAGGAGACAAGCTTGTCATACATGGCTTCTGCCTCATCCACTATCTTTTTTGTGTGGTCTTGCTGTCTTTGCGTTCTCCAGATGTGCTCTATAGTTTTGAGCGTCACTAGCAGAGTAGATGGTGAAACTATCAAAATATTATTTTCATACGCTCGCTTGAAAAACTCCCCATCCTCCGCAAGTGCAAGCAAAAACGCACCTTCGATAGGCATAAAAAGAAGTACGTAATCAAGCGTATTTATGCCTTCTAATTTTTCATACTGCTTCTCTTTTAGCCCTTTCACATGTGCTGAAATACTGAGGAGATGCTCTTTGAGTGCGAGAGCTTTTGCTTGCGGATTATCTTCGCTCATAAATCTCTCATAGGCAACGAGTGAGACTTTTGCATCAATGATAATATCTCTGTTTTGGGGCATGTGAATGATTACATCCGGACGGTAGATTTTGCCGTCAGTCGATTTTAGAGTAGCCTGTGTTACATACTCCATCCCCTCCCGTAATCCTGACTCCTCCAAAATTCTCTCCAAAACTATCTCTCCCCAATTTCCCTGAGTCTTGTTCTCACCCTTAAGTGCATTTGTAAGGTTAAGCGCATCCTCTGAAAGTCTGGCATTCATCTCTTTTAATCTGATTAGCTCATCTTTTAGAAGGTGTCTGTCTTTGGATTCTGTATTAAACTGCTCTTTGGATTGCATGGAAAAGTTGCTTATCTGCTCTCGAAAAGGTTTTAAAAGTATCTCAAACTGCTCTTTATGTGTGTGATTGAACTGTTTTGCTTTATCCTCAAATATTTGATTTGCTAGCAGCTTAAATTCGTTACTTAACTCATCTTTAGCATTTTGAAGTATTGACAATTTTTCATTAGAAGATTGTATCTCATTTTCATAGCGGGTATTTAAAACAGCATGTCTAATCTCTAGCTCGCTCTTAGAGTTTTGAAGCTCCGCATGCCGAGCTTTCAGCTCCTCATTTTCATAAACAACTTTTAAAAAAGCCTCTTTTTTGTTCAACAGTAAATAAAGTAAAAACAAAATCACAACAAGAGCAACCATACTAAGTATCAAATATAAATCCACATGCCAACCATCAGTTAAAATACAAAAATTATACAACATTACTATCGCTTAATCCATAAGTGTCGATTTTAATCTCATTGATATAAAATTAACTATATAATATTTATAATAAAGCAAGGTGGTCACGGTAGATGATAGAGTGGAATGACGGGTTAAGTGTCGGTGTTGAAGTGCTAGACAATGATCATAAAAAACTTTTAGACATTATCAATCAACTCTCGGAAGCAATAGATGCAAATGCATCAGAGAATGTTCTAGACATTATTTTTAAAGATTTGGAAGAGTATGCTCTAATACATTTCGCTCAAGAAGAGTCCTATATAAAGCAGTGCAGTCAAAATACTCTTTCTGGGCATAAGGAGCAGCATGATGATTTTATTTCTAAAATACCGCAACTCAAAGCTAAATTTTTAAGTACAAGTGATTATATTGCTGCCCAAGACACAACTATCTATTTAATTGATTGGTTGCTCAACCATATTATTACCGAAGACATACCATTAATAAATTTCTTTGAAAACTGTGAACTTGCTAAAAATAAAAACAAGAACAAAAAATCTTTATTTCAACGATTAATAAAAAAGACAACCAATACCTTTAGTTTTACCAAGAGAATATTGCTCTCTGTCCTTATTCCCCTTATTGGAATGTTTTTTTTTGGCTCTATAATTCTTTGGAATAATTATCAAAAATATGAAGAGATGAAAAGTACTTCTAGTATAACATACACTATCGGCAACATTAATACGCTTGCTCACAATATCCAAATTGAAAGAGGTTTAAGCAGTGGCTATCTGACATCTATAGAAAATAAATTTGATTACAGACTGCAAAAACAAAAAGAAATTGTGGACAATGATATAATCTCATTCGTAAACAAACTCAAAACTGTTCACAAAGAGAAGTTAATTACAATACAGCCGTTTATAAATATATTTGAGGAAGATATGCTTACATTAAATAATCTTCGTAAGCAGATAAACGATAAAAAAATCTCTCAAATTGATGCAATAAATACTTATTCTAAAATACTAAGAAATATACTCTCCATCACCCCAAGAATAGCCTTTCTCAACATTGATGGTGCAATCTCCTCTTCTATATCAACTTTATCGTCTATTTTACATCTAAAAGAGGCTCTAGGGCAAGAGAGAGCTTATGGAACAATGTTTATAGAGAAAAAAAGTACAACCAGAGATGAGGATATTTTATTCATGCAACTTCTTGGTGCTCAAAAATCTTTTTTACTTATGTTTGAGCAAACGGCATCACAAAATCAAAAGAGCACAAAGGAGACTATTTTCAACTCTGTCATTGCAAAACAAATATCTGAATCTGAGAAAAAACTAAAAAACAGGGATTTTGAGAACTTAGATTCTGAAATTTGGTTCAATTCGCTTACAGAACTAATAGATAGCGTAAAAAATTTTGAAGATCAGCTTTTGATTGGAATTAATGGTTTAATTGACAATCGTATAAACGGTACGATTCAAAATCTTTTTTTATGGATTCTTTTCAATACCATCATATTGGCTACTACTTTTTTTATACTCTA
>JAUSKV010000168.1 GCA_030646745.1 Sulfurimonas sp.
GCATTGATAAATGGAATATCTATCCATCTCTGTGCACCTAATCTTGAGTGACCAAAGAACTCAACTGCCAGTAAAAGAGTTATGCTCACCCAATATATAAGTGGTATAAGCCAGTTCATTCTTCTGATTGGCAAAAAAAATATAAATATAAACACTAAAATTGCCACGCCGACATAAGCCATCTGTTTTTGAGCTAACATAGGAATAGCTTCACCTATGAGCCAGTTCGAAGTAATCACCACCGGAATTATCAAAATGATTGAAAAAAAGTCAAATTGTGATAAAATACTCTTATCAAATCTCCACAAATTCGTAACTCCATTAAAAAATTATGAAATTGTATCACATTAAGGGACACAAATGAGCGATATAAAAAGCTATATTAGCGACAAATCAGAACGACTAGATACATTCTTAGCCTCAGAAATAGGGCAGACTCGTTCACAAATTGCTCAGTTAATCAAACAAGAGTGCGTTTATATAGATGAAAAAAAAGTTACACGTCCAGGTGTTAAACTAAAACCTGAACAAAAAGTAACAGTAGAATTTCCGGATGCCAAGATTGAACCGGCACTCAAAGTTGACTTTGAAGTAGAGGTTCTTTATGAAGATGATGCTGTTTTGGTTATAAATAAACCAAGCGGGGTCACGGTTCATCCTGCACCAAGCGTCAAAGAGGCTACTTTGGTTGATTGGCTCAAGCATAAGGGCATAAGATTATCAACGATTAGCGGTGAAGAGCGACATGGAATAGTGCATAGACTTGACAAGGGTACAAGCGGAACCATGGTTATCGCTAAAAATAACGAAGCACATGAATTCTTGTCTGAGCAGCTTCAAGATAAAAGTATGGGCAGATATTATATTGCTGTGCTCAATCCTCCTTTAAAAGAGGATATTACAACGATTGAAAAAAATATCGGAAGAAGCGCGTCCAATAGATTAAAGATGGCATGTGTTGAGAGCGGTAAGTATGCAAAAACCAAGTTTAAAACTCTTGCCCTCTCAAATGATGAAAAGAACCAGTTAGTCGCATGTAAGCTTTTTACAGGAAGAACTCACCAAATCCGTGTTCATTTAGAGAGTATAAATAGACATATAATCGGCGATCATATTTATGCGACTAGTCCAAAACAAGAAAATTCGGAACGGATTTTGCTGCATGCACACATGATATATTTCATCCATCCTGTTAGCAAAGAAAAACTCTCTTTTGTAGCAGAACTTGATGCGACAATGAAAAATTATATAGATTCTAAATTTAATACGGAGCAAATAGATGAAGTTATGGACACTAGCTACATTATGCACAGTTTCGCTACTCATTCTTAGCGGTTGTGGTTCAAAGCCTACCCCAAGTAGTAAAGCGGTGGTTGATTCATCGCTTCCTATTGTTACTTTAACTCAAAACGGTGTTGCTACCGATATGAATACAGTAGCCTTTGAGTGGCAAAGTGTAACAGACCCAAGAGTAGAAGGTATTTATATTTATAGACAAAATATGAAAGAGAATAGTTCGACACCAGAGTATTATGACACGATAGATAATCGCTTTGCGACACATTATGTTGATACAAAGATAGAACCGGATACTAAGTATAAATACTCATTTAAAACATTTTCAAGCAGTGCAGAATCTATTATAAGCACTCCGACTATCGTTGCCTCTCTTCCTGTCTTACAATCTGTATCATGGATACACAGTATTCAAGGCATGCCAAGAAGTGCAAAAATAATCTGGCGACCACATGAAAACAAGATAGTAAAAGCATATATTATTGAAAAAAGAACTCTCAAAGATAACGATTGGAAAAAAATTGCAACTATAGATGGAAGATTTAATGCAGAGTATATAGATGACAAGCTTGAAGATAACTATGTCTATAAATATCGCATCCGTGTTCTAACATACGATGGACATATTTCCGAACCTAGCGAGGTTGTAACTTCTGTTACAAAAGCATTGCCTAAAGGTATAACAAATATCAGCGCTACAAGAGACCTGCCTAGAAAGATTAAAGTGAGTTGGAGTGCCGTATCGGGTGCAGATGGCTTTGCGGGTTATCATGTATATAGATCCGAAAAAATAGACGGCAGTTACCAACTGATAAAAACCGTAAAAGAGACTGCATTTGCAGATGCAGTGAATGAGGATGGTAAAAGTTACTTTTATAGAGTGAGTACGGTTGACAAAGATGGGCTAGAGAGCGATAATGAAAAACAGTCTGTTCAGGGACAGACGCTTGCTAAAACAAATGCTCCAGCCATTTCAGATGCAAAAATTTTAGATAATAAGATTGTAATAAGTTGGGTCAGTACTGACTCCGCTATTGTAAGCTTTACGGTAGTTAAAAAACAAAAGGGATGGTTTAGCACTACTACTGACGAGTTTACAGGCATACGTGATAATACTTTTGTTGATTCAGCTATAGAACCTGAGACTACATATATTTATAAAGTGTATGGAGTAGATAATAACTCTATAAAATCAGATCCAAGTATAGAAGCTAAATTTACAACAACTAAAACACAAGGTAAAATTATCAAAAATAATAACAAAAAACAGAACGGCACAAAGGCTCCAAGCCCTGCACAAGCTCCAAGTGACGCCTCAGGCACAAATAGTGAAGAGGTTGTAAAACCTATGCAAGATATGATTGAGCTTTAATGCCACATTTACATATAGAAGAGTTTAAGGAGATAGAGTTTCCACATGTAGAGAGTGGAGTTGTTTTTAATTTTATAGCAAAAAATGCTAATCATAGCGATGAAAAGCTCATCTCCGTTACCGTTGAAGATGATAACTTTTTTTTGCTGGTAAAGGAAGAGGAAAATAAAAACTTATTAAAATCCGATAAGCTGACAAGACCTGCCTCCATATATAATGTTCACAAGGCACTTCTGACCTACGCTAAGAGTGCGGATTTAAGAATAATCTCTTCAAATGTTCCTACGAATGCAAAAAATATGCACTTAGAAGAGGTTGATTTTTTAAAGAATATAGACTATTTTGCGTCAAATTTTCCGATGGATAGAGAGGTTAGAATAGAAGTTGGATTTGGCTCTGGTCGTCATATCCTTCATCAAGCAGCACAAAACCCAGATATCTTATTTATTGGTATTGAAATTCATAGACCATCCATAGAACAGGTGTTAAAACAGGTAAATATTCAAAAACTGGATAATGTACTAGTGCTTGATTACGATGCTAGGCTATTCTTGGAGCTGGTTCCATCCAACATTGTCGGCAAAATTTATGTTCATTTTCCTGTTCCTTGGGACAAAAAACCGCACCGCAGAGTAATATCAACCTCTTTCATAGAAGAATCAAGAAGGGTTCTAAAAGTCAATGGCACACTCGAACTTCGTACCGACAGTGAAAATTATTACGCTTACTCCTATGAAACTTTTATAGCTTTTAACAAAACTGTTCTTCATATCAATAAAAACAGAGAGATTGCAATAAGCAGCAAGTATGAAGATAGATGGAAAAAGATGCAAAAAAACATTTATGATGTAACGATGATAAATGAAGAGGAATCGGATGCACTCACCACTGAGGGTAATTTTGATTTTTCTACTGTAACAGCTCCACATGCCAAGATACTGGAACTTCATGGTGTAACAAAAAGATTTGACAACGGTTTTGTTCATTTTGAGAGAGTTTATACAACAAAAAATGGAGTCATGGCTAGAATGTCTATGGGGAGTTTTGATAGACCTGAGCATCTCTATATAATTATTGACAGAGACAAAGCATCCTACTATCCAGCCCTTCCACTGAGATCTAAAAGCAATTTAACATCGCACAAAATATTGGATGGAATTTTTCATGGATAAAGTTGTTATAGCAGAAGATTTATCTCTTTCCTACTCCAGTGATGAAGCTATTATCAACCAGGTTAATTTCTCTATTGATTCCGGCAGTTTTGTCTTCATTACCGGTGCGAGCGGCAGTGGAAAGTCAACACTTCTGAAATCGCTCTATGGTGCGTTAAAGCCAAAATATGGGAGTTTGGTAGTCGGCGGTGTTGAACTGCGAAAAGCTTCTCGCTCAAAACTAAATTTTTTAAGAAGACACATAGGCATAGTTTTTCAAGATT
>JAUSKV010000177.1 GCA_030646745.1 Sulfurimonas sp.
TGTTTTGATAGAGAGTGAATCCCTAGAATCTCTAAAAAGAGCATTAGAACATATAAGACAGAGGGTCGCACACTACCCATTTTGCGATGTTGGAGTGCTCACATGCAGTTTCGGGGCAACGCTTCACAGAGTCGGCGAAGATATTGATACTACGATACAAAGAGCAGATAAAGCACTCTACAGAGCAAAAGAAAATGGAAGGAATCAGGTTCAGATAGAAGAGTAGATGAAGAGATACATGTCGTGCCAGAAAAATATATAATGTCCCATATAAATCTCAAAAAACAAAGTTTTTTCTAAAGAAACATTTTCGCTATGCGAAAAGCGATTCTCTTGTTTTGTAGCTTTAGGGGGTAGTAGGGATAATTTGTCCCTGCCACTCAAACGGACGCGTTCGTTTGAGTGCGTAATAACAGATAAATGAGTGCGTAAAATCAGATATTATTAACCGTCGTTTGTAATTGTCTCAATCAGCTCTTTTAAAACCTCTTCGGCTCTCTCATTTGCTATTTGACAAGTCCCTGCAGCATTGTGTCCGCCTCCACCATATTTGAGCATCAACTCGCCGATATTTGTTTTTGAACTTCTGTTAACAATAGATTTTCCTGTTGCAAACACTGTATTCTGGTTTTTGAATCCCCAAAGAACATGTATGGAGATGTTTGTTTGAGGGTTGAGTGCATAAATCATAAAACGGTTGCCCGGATAGATAGTCTCTTCATCTCGTAAATCAAGAACTATAAGATTGTCATAAACAGTTGAGCATCTTTCAAGTTGTGCTTTAAAATCATCTCTGTATTTGTTGAAAAGCTCAACTCTCTCAACCACATCCGGAAGCTGCATAATCTCATCAATATCGTGGTTGATGCAGTAATCGATAAGATTCATCATAAGTTGGTAATTTGATACGGTAAACTCTCTGAATCGTCCAAGTCCTGTTCTTGAATCCATAAGAAAACTGAGTAACTCCCAACCCTTTGGATTTAAAATATCGTCTATAGTAAATTGAGCCGCATCTGCTTTGTCAACGGCTATCATCATATTTTCTCTGATTGCCGGAAGCTTCTCTGCACCGCCATAGTAGTCATAAACAACCCTTGCAGCACTCGGAGCGTCCGGAATAATGATGTAATTATCCGCTTCTGCGTTTCTGATTGTTTCACTCTCATGGTGGTCAAAAACCAAGTGCGCATGTGCCACATAAGGAAGGTTCGTAATTATGTCGTTAGAAGTTATTTCTATAGTTCCATCCTGCATATCTTTTGGGTGAACAAATGTAATCTCATCTATCAGATTGAGTTGCTTTAATATGACCGCACACACCAAACCATCCATGTCGCTTCTTGTTACAAGTCTAAATTTTTTTGTCATTTTTATTTCCTCATCTCATTTTTATTATTCTATCTCAATCTCATTAAAATATAAACTGACCTTACGCACTTTTTAAAACTTAGCTCCATAGAAGCAAACATTTTCCATAATTACATCACTTATATAGACTATAGTACACTCTATCGTTGTTCTATTTTCAATAGGTGTTGAAAGAGTTAATGTTATTCTATCGCCTTTATTTTTTCTAACTTTATTATCGACAAAATAGAATGACACTCCGCTATCTGAAATATCAAATACGAAAGAGTGTCCATTATCCTTGTCTATTGCTAAAACAGGCGGTGTTAATACTGTTCTTTTACTTGTTCTATTGTCTAAAACAACTTCAAACCCATCTGCTAAAGTTTTTAGTTCTGCACTTTTATGTGATATGATTTCCATAACAGTTTTTGTAGATTCTGCATTTGTAAGTAATAACTTACTTGATTTTTGAACATCATTTAAATTTTCATCAACCTCTTTAAGCATTTTAGATTCATCTAAAAACTCCTGATTAAAGTTGTTCAGAGAAGATGAGATTAAATCAAAACTGATTTTTATTTCATCAAAACTTTTGTTTAGACTGTGTGAATTGTCTATTAAGGATAAAACGCTCTCTTTAGAAGATTTTCCGCTTTGCACAACCGTGTCTATCTGATTTTCAATATTAACAAGCGTCGCCGACATGTCAATAGCATTTTGACGAGAAACTTCGGCAAGCTCTCTGATTTTATCTGCCACAACAGAGAAACTTCTGCCATGTTCACCCGCTCTAGCCGCTTCTATGGCGGCATTGAGAGAGATTAAATTCGTTTCATCTGCTATTCCTGTGATAACTTCAAGCATTGTAGAAACTTCTTTTGACAACACTCTTAAACCATTAATGGTATTGGAAGTCTGATCCATCGATTCGGTTGCATTTCTTCCTTTTTGAACATTGCTTGCTACGTCTAATTGACTTTTTTCTATCAACTCTTTTGAACTATTTGAGCGGTTTATTAGTCCGTCAAGGGAGACTCGCATGAGTTCATTTTCATTTAAGACATTTGATAATGTATCTTTAGAGTTGCTGATATATTTATATTGTTGTTGCACATACCCATTGGTTTGGTCTATTTTTACATAGCTGTAACTCGACTGAAATGCCATGTTTTTACTTGCATCTACAACATTTGAGATAACAGGTTTGAGTGTGTCAACCATGGCTTTGAGATGTCTAAAAAGTCTGTCAACCTCATTTTTACTGCTGCCCTGCGCTAAAGGTTCACCTACAATTATGTCATCTATTATAAAGTTCCCTTTTTCTACCCTAAAGATAAGTGTTAAAAGCTTATTTATTCTGCTTGAGACATATTTATTGAACAAGAAATGCGTAAGTATTAAGATAATGACTATGTTTATAAAACCGGTCAAAATATTTAAAAATATATTACTGCTAAGAGCTGCATGAAAATCTTTCATGTCTATTCTTACATACTCAATTGCAATAACATTGCCCACTGTCCAAGTCGGATGACATGCTATACATTTCTCTTCCGCAATCATAGGACGGGATAGCATGTAGTACTCTTTGCCCGACTCTTTTACTACTTTTTGTATCTCTTTAAGTTTTTTATTATTTGCAAACTCATCTATTGTTTCTGCTTCATACTGTGTTGCTAAATTTTTAGTGTTTACAGGTGTTTTTGAAGCTTCTTTAAAAAATACCTTTCCGCCTGAAATGCTTGTAAACTTATCAAAAACTTCATTTTGAATAATTTGAGGGGTCTCTCCTGATTCGCCGCTAAAAAACTTCTCATTTCTCGATTCAAGAAGTACATCTGCAAAGTCTAAAACAGTCGTTGCTTGAGATTTTAAGTTTAAGTTTAAAACATCTGCCTGTTTCAAATAGTTATAGTAGTAAAAAACACCGGATATAACTATGAACGCACCGGCAAACATAATAGAAAACATCGTGGCTAACTTATATTTTTGAACATTCATCTTCTTCTCTTTTTTTTGGATTATCTAAGGACATTGTAACACGGTTAAACTGATTAAATTATGACATAATGGATAATTTGGAAAAAAAGTTTAAAAATATGAAGTTAGCTTTACACTTTTTCCCAAAAAGTACCCTGCGGAGTATCCATAATACTTACTCCATAAGACAAAATTTCATCACGGATTTTGTCTGAAATTGCAAAATCTTTTGTTTTTTTTGCTTCGTCTCTTTTTAAAATAAGCTCTGCTATTTTTGTTTTTGTCTCTTCATCCATTCCGCTTTGAAAATATTCAAATGGATTTTTAGCGCCAAAACCTAAAACCTCTTCAATGTAGGCTAAATTTGAGAGAGTCTCGGCTTTTAGCTCTTTATGTTTTCCTGCGGTGTCGAGTGTTTCATTCGCATGTGTAATCATCTCGTCAATGAGAGCCAGAGTATTTGAAATATTTAAATCATCGCTTAGAGCCTTTAACAACTCATCCTGAAATTGAGTCTTTGCATTTACAGATGTCAAGCCGAAAAGGCGTTTTTTAAGTCTATAGATTTTATCTAGGCGTTTTTTAGAAGTTACTAAATCTTCCTCATTAAAGTTGAAATTGCTTCGATAGTGTGTGCAAAGAAGGTAAAATCTTAGCACTTCGCCATCATAAATTTTAAGTGCGTCTTTGAGAAAAAAACTGTTTCCCAAGCTTTTCGACATCTTCTCACCGTCTATATTTACAAAACCGTTGTGCATCCAGTAGTTTGCCAGCGCATGATTAGTACCGCATCTCGTCTGTGCCGCCTCGTTCTCATGGTGTGGGAAAAGCAAATCCGCTCCGCCGCCATGGATATCCACGGCAAACTTCATATCTTGATTTGCCAAATGTTTTTCTATCATCGCAGAACACTCTACATGCCACCCCGGACGACCCGCTCCAAAGGGAGAATCAAAAACTATGGTTCCGTCCTTCACACTTTTCCATAAAGCAAAATCTGCATTGTTTCTTTTGTGTAAAGAGTTCTCGACACGGTTTACTTTTTCATCCTCATTTTGAACTCTTTTGGAGAGAGTGAGATATTCGCTATCGCTTGATGTATCAAAATAAACATCTCCGTCGGCAGTTTGATAGGCATGATTTGATTCTATTAGTTTTTGTATAAGCGCATACATGGCATCCAAACTCTCAGTTGCCTTCGGCTCTAAATCAGGGCGAGAAACACCAATCTGAGCCATCTCTTTATGAAAAGCATCTGTATAAAACTCTGTAATCTCTTTTATACTTTTATTTTGTTCTTTTGCTTTATTGATGATTTTATCGTCAATATCTGTGATGTTTCTGGCGTAAGTGACATCGTAGCCATTGGTTCTTAAAACCCTTACTAACAAGTCAAAAACCAAAGCACTCTTTGCATGTCCCAAATGTGCATCATCATAGACAGTCGGCCCGCAAACATAAAGAGTTACTTTGCCCTCATTTTGTGCTGTAAAAAGCCGTTTTGTTTTTTGTACTGAATCGTAAATATACATGAATTATTTCCTTTTAAAAACCGGTTATCATAAAATCTATTGCTGAGATTATTTCATCTTTTTTATCTTCTGCTGAGCAGACAATTGAACCTAAGTTGTTTGTCGCTATACCTGCGAGCTCTGCTGTGGACATCGTGACTTTTGAGCCGTTTATCTCAAACTGAGGATTGAGTATTTTTGCCGGTTTCATGTTTAAAACCAAAGGCACAACCACTCTTGTTGCCAAGTTCTTGAGTATGTCGTTTTGAATATCGAGTAAGTATGGTATCTCTTTATTTGTTTTTGTGTTTAGGTTTTCATAAATATCAAATTGCGCCATTAAAAACTTCTTATTTCATCACTAAAAGTACCGTTTTTTGCAACTCTTTCATTATAGCTGTTGATGGAACTTTTGTTTTGAGATGCCCAGTTTTTCATCTCTTGCTCTTTTATAAGCTCTATAAGGGTTTTTTCTAATGAGTTTGAGATATTGATATGAAGCTCTTTTGCTTTTTGAAGTAAATCAGAATTGATACTCAGATTGGTCGCTTTTTTCTTGGCATGTGGATTATAAAGTGCTGTCATCTGTATCTCCTATGTGTATGAAGTATGTGCATAATTATAGCACATTAAATTTTTGTAAATTAAGTTTTCAAAAGCTCTATTGAATATAAGGAGCCAAAAAATCTCTCAAAACCGTAAGTAAAACAGTCAATAAAATTGTGCCGAAAATTAAATAAACAGCATATTTATTTAAAAGAATATCAAAAAAGTTTTTTACTCCAAACGCTCTGATTGTCAAAAAGAAACTTACAAAACCGCTGATAGTGCTCGCAAGCGCTAAGCCGCCTGCACCCATCGGCAAGACGAGAGAGGCTGAAAAGAGTATATAGGTAAAAAGAGAAGCCGTTGCAATTTTAGCAGCATGCATCTGCATCTCTTTTGCGTAGAGCCAGAGCAGAAGCAGTTTTTGAAGCCCGAATGGAATCAGCCCTATCATGTACATCTGCAAAACAAAAGTAGTTGTTTGCGTGTCGTTTGAGGTAAATGCACCTCGTTCAAACAGAAGTTTCGTCATTTCGTGGGCTAACATATATCCAATAATCGTGCTTGCAGTGAGTAAAAATGCCAAAAACCAAAAGGCTTTTTTCATGTAGGCAAGAGCTTTTTTTTCATCAGAGTTGTTTAAAAATCTTGCAATGCGCGGAAAAAGAGCTATGGATGTTGCAATGGCGAAGAGTGCCAAAGGAAGTTGAAAAATGCGATTTGCATAGTAGAGATAGCTAATGGAACCCGTCACTAAAAACGAAGCAAAAAAAGTATCTAAAAACCCACTCACCTGTGCGGTAGAGTTGCCCCAAACAGCAGGAAAAAATTGTGAGCGAAATTTTTTTGTCTCATGTTGAATGATTTTTGACTTTACTCTTAGGTATTTAAATCCGCCATAAAAAAGTTTGCATAATCCTAAATTATATATTGCTATGGCATGGGCGATAAGTTGTAGAACCCCGCCGATTACAACACCAAAACTTAGGTAATAGACTATTTCGCTTTGGCTTTTGTCATGTGAGAAGTAGAGAGCCAAAATAAGCGATATATTTAAAAGAGCTGTAGAAAAAGCCGATGTAGCAAAGTGGTGTTTATATTGTAAAAGTGTGCTTAGAAAGGTAACTATAAAAATAAGCGGAAGATACCAAAAATTTATGGCTACAAAGGGTGCTGCGAGCTCTATTGTTTTTTCATCAAAACCAATAGCCACCGCATTTGTTGCAAGAGAGGGCAGAAGATTTACAAGAAGAGAGATTATAAGAATGACAGAGAGAAAAATAAAAAATATATTGACCGAAAAAACAGATTTATGTCGTGAACGGGCAAATGCAGGCATGAAAGCCTGCGTAAAAGCTCCTTCTGCAAAGATACGACGAAAAAGATTTGGAAGCTTAAAAGCGATAAAAAATATATCGCTATAAATATTTGCACCGAGTGCGGAGGCGGTCATTAAATCTCTTAAAAATCCTAAAACTCTTGAGAATAGAATCCCGAAACTGTTAGTAAAAATAGCTTTAAACATTGGGCTTCTCATAATTTTTACGAAATTTTAACAAATATTCGGTTAAAATGAAGACCCTAAAAAATTAAACTTTGATAAGGATAGAATATATGGCATTCTTTGGCTCAACAAAAAAATCTGAATCAGTATCAAAAAGTATGCGCCCTACTGTTATCAGAACTCAAAATGTAGCCAAAGAATTAATGACATTAGCTAAAACTTATGATATAAAAATGGAGAAAATAGATTTTAATATTTTAGATATTCAAACATATGTTAGAGAAAATAAAGATGGCACTGAACATGAATGGGAAGAGATTACAGCTGACGAGCTTTATGAACTAGACGAAAAAGAGGCATTTTTAAATCCAAACTTTCAAATTAAACAGATGTATGAAATTGAATTTTTTCAAAAAGAGCAGGACGAAGATTTATACAAAGATTTTAATCTGGCAGTCGGGGCTAATGCCACAAAATGTAAAGTTTATCTCAGCATCAAAGAGGGTTCTAAGGTAGAGTACAATAAAAACTTTGAGCAAGATCTTTTGATGATGATAAATAAAAGGAAAATTCGTGCAGGAGTGTTGGTAAATATTTTTGATGAGATGTTGGGAGATGCAGTCTTTAAGCTCTCTTCTCATGTGAGAGTAGAAGAGAAAGTGGTTTATAACAAATCCGAAACTCTATTGATTGCGGAGAGCTTTGAGCCTACGATTACTTTAGACGATGCTTTAGTTTTTTATTATAAAAAAGAGAAAGAGCAGCATGCAGATAATGAAAAAGTTGATTACTCTGCCCGCGGATTTATAAAAAGTGTGGTTAAAGATGAACTTCTTATAGAGTATATAAAAGCGCAAGAGGGTAAACCCGGCAGAAATTGTCGTGGTGAATTTATGACACCAAAACCGCCTGAAGTTAAGAATGAGCCAAAATTTACAGTTGATGATACAATAAGAGTGGTCGATGATACAAAAAGTACTAAATATTTTGCCAATGCAAACGGTTATATTTCACTAGAGGGAACGACCTATACTATAAAAAAAGAGATGGATATAGGTTCGATAGATTTTAAATCAACAGGTTCAATTGCAACAGCTTTGAGTGCGGATGTTTCTATAAATGTTAAAGAGGCTAACTCTGATAAAGATGCTGTCGGAAACGGCATGATAGTTGAAGTTACCGAAATACATATTGAGGGAAATGTAGGCTCGAATGCAAAAATTAATGCTATAAAAGCAGTTGTAGAAGGTCAAACGCATAAAACTTCACAAATACGGGCGGAGAGTTTAAAAATAAATATCCATAAGGGAGCAGCTTATGGCAAGAAAGTCAATATTACCAGATTAGAACATGGTGTTGTTGATTGTGACGAAGCTCTTATAATGCAAGCCATAGGCGGTGATATCCGTGCTAAAGAGATAACTATTGAGGTGTGTGCATCTTATGTAAAAGCAACAGCTTCTAGATTTATAGAGATAAAAAAGCTTCATGGAGGCGAGAATATTTTTACTATAGACCCTTTGCTTAAAAAAGAGGCAAAGAAGAGTGTACATAAAAATAAAGATAAAGTAAATGAGATTGAAATTGAGCTTAGAGATATTAAAAAAGAGATACTTAAATATATGAGTCTTATTGAGGAGAATGCTACAGCTTTTAATGATGTTAAAAAAAGATTGATGCACTATAAGAAAAATGGTGTAAAAATGCCGACCTCTTTTGTGAAACAGTATAAACATTTTCATGCAATGCAAGAGACTCTCTCTACTTTAAAAAAAGATTTTGATATAAAAAAAGACACTCTTCAACTTTTAACAGCAGATTCGGCATCTTTGCAAGATAATATATTTGATGCGAGAGTAATAAATAGAGATCATTGGGTCGGGTATAATGAGATAAAATTTAAGCTGATTGACCCGCCTATTGATGTTGTCTATTTTCCAAAAGAGGGTTCGCATGAAAAAGTTTTTGGTTTAGTTGAGGTTGATGAAGGCATATTTGAGATACAGGCTGTAAAAGAGTGATAGTAGGTTTAAGAGGAGCTGTCGAGTACAAGGAACCGACCTTTGTACATGTGGAAGTTGGCGGTGTGGTTTATGAAGTTTTTATCTCTTTAAAAACATTTTCAGCATTGCCCAAGGGAGAGGTTAAACTTTTTACTTCGCATATTATTCGTGAAGATGCACAACTTTTATTCGGGTTTTTAGAGAGTAGCGAAAAAGCACTCTTTACC
>JAUSKV010000191.1 GCA_030646745.1 Sulfurimonas sp.
ATAAAATACTCAACTATGTTATGCTTGATCCGGCATCTCTTCCTCTCTTGTTTATAGCTGATTACTCCTACTGGCTCTATTGGTTTGGACACAATCTCCATGACTGGGGAGCGTTTAAAATAAAACCTTTTATGCCGACTGTTTTTGGCGATGGCAAGATTGCTCAGTTTACAACGCACTCCTATCCGACCATTGGATTTTATATGATAATTGCAATTAGTTTATTAAGTCTGCTTGCTTTTTTCGCGAAGCAAAAAGCAAATACTGATGTTACGCATTAAAACGAACAAGTCCGTTTTAATGGCAGGGACAATTTGTCCCTACAACCCCCTAAAGCTACAAAAAACTCTGTTTTTTGAGAATTATGAGATGTTTTACGAGTAAATTATAGGTTAAGGTCTTAAATGTTTAAAGTTTTTTTTACTATTTTTTTACTATTTTTGACCTCTCTTAGTGCAAATACATTGCAAGATGCAATCAACAATGCACCGGAGGGTTCCATTTTAAAACTCTCTGCCGGAGTCTATAAAGGAAAAATCACTATCAATAAACCGCTCACTCTTATTGGAATAGAGGACGGTGTAATTATTGACGGTGAGCAAAACGGTACGGTTATAACTACTAAAGGCTCTTTTATATCCCTAAAAAACCTGAAGATTAGGGGAAGTGGCGACAGACATGAAAATTTGGATTCTGCTATCTCTATGGTCGAGGGCAAACAGTGCGAAATTAGCAACTGCACCATAGAGGATTGTCTCTTTGGCATTGACCTTCAAATGATAAAAAACTCTATCCTTTCTCATAACACTATAACCTCTAAAGACCTTGAGCTTGGTCTGAGAGGGGATGGACTAAGACTTTGGTACAGCAATGACAATATCATAAAAAACAACTCTTTAATAAAATCTCGTGATGCAGTCGTCTGGTACTCCCATGGAAATGAAATAGTTGATAATAGCAGTAAATATTGCAGATACTCACTCCATTTTATGTACGCCGGCAAAAACATAGTAAAAAACAATCACTATGAATTTAACTCTGTCGGTATATTTTTTATGTATTCCAAAGACACTATTGCTGAAGGAAATGTTATTAAAAGCTCTTTAGGTACTACGGGAATGGGAATAGGACTTAAAGAAGTCACAAATTTTACAATTAAAGACAATACCATCATCTATTGTGCCCAAGGCATGTATATTGACTATTCACCCTTTGAGCCGGAAACAAATAACTGGATTACAGGAAATAAGATTCTCTATAATTCAGAAGCCATACATTTTCACTCTCTTTGTGAAAATAACATTATTAAAAACAATGTCATCATGGGAAATATTGAAGATGTTGCGAATGACAGTGCAAAAAATATAGCAGAAAAAAATGAGATAGTAGGGAACTACTGGGATAATTATGAGGGCTTTGATAAAAATGGAGACAACATTGGGGACACTTCTCATAAAGTGTATCAGTATGCAGATCAACTTTGGATTTACAACCCTGATGTAAAGTTTTTTTATGGTTCTCCGGTCATTTCACTTCTTAATTTTTTAGCTAAATTAGCTCCATTTAGCAAACCGCTTTTTTTACTTGAAGATGAAAAACCAATCGTTAGGATAGAGGGATAATATGCAAACAGTACAAACAGAAAGAAGAGAATTTGTTAAATACTCTACACTTGGTATTTTAGGGCTTGTCCTCGGTGGCGGGATTGTATTTAGTCCCCATGCCAACGGTTTTGAGAACAGACTCAGACCACCCGGCGCAGTAGATGAAAAAAAGTTTTTGGCACTCTGTATAAAATGTGGTCAATGTCTTCAAGTCTGTCCATATCACTCCATCAAGTTATCCGATATGGCAAAAGGTCACGGAGTTGGAACACCTTATATTGATGCGAATGAAAGAGCTTGTTATGCATGTAAGGCTGTTCCATGTGTACTTGCGTGTCCAAGCGGTGCCTTAGACCATCACTGTGAAAAGCCTGAAGATATCCATATGGGAATAGCAGTATTGGAGTTTCCAAATACTTGTTTAGCCATTGCTAAGACTGCAATACCTAAAGGTTACAATGACAAAATGCATAAATTTACCAACTCTGTGCGAAATGTAACTGAATTGGAAACTAAACTACTCGCTAAACTAGATGAGTTTGAAGGTAAACAATGCACATTATGTGCCGATATGTGCCCAATTCCGAACCCTATAAGTGCTATTGCCATGGTTCCACATGCCAACGGTGGAAAAACTCCGGAAATTTATGATGGATGTATCGGTTGTGGAGCATGTCAAGATGTTTGCCCAACCAACATACCTTCTATTGTTGTTAAACCGAGAATGCGTTATGAAGATTACTATACAAATAAAAAAGAGAGGAGTTAAGAATGTTATTCAAAGGTTCACAGTTCAAGAGTCAAAGTTTATTGTATGCAGTAGGTCTTTTGCTTTTTACTTTTTTAAGTGGATGCAACGATAAGCATAAAGAACAAACTGAAAAAAATGAAAGTTCTTCCGTTGCAAAAACAATAGCTACTCCAAAAATAGAAGTTGTAATAAATGACAACTCACATGAAACAAAAGTAAAAGAGAAAGAGGTGGATGCAAATCAAAGTAAATCCTACTACTACGACTACAACACCAAAAGTGCATCTAATGAAAATACAGATGCACCTGCGATACAAAGAACTGCTGTTGATGCAAATTTACATGTCAGAAGTCCTTATGAAGAGGTTCAAATTTCTATGATTGTAAACAACCTAAGCAAAAAATTTATCTTAAAATGTTCCGCTTGCCACAATGATTATGCAAACGGCATCATTGGACCTTCACTTTTAGGTAGAGATGCTGATTATATTTTCAAAAAAATAGCACAATTTAAAAGTGGCGAAAAAACAAATGTTCTGATGCGTGACCTCATTAATAGGATGAGTGATGAAGAGATTAAAGAGTTGGCAAACGAGATATATCAATTTAATATTGCAATAAAAGATATGAGGAAATAAATATGAAGAATTTTATAGTAGGAATTTTAACACTCCTTATAGTCGGTTTAATGGTAGTTACTTATATGGGCGGTCATGCGTATCAGGGTGGTGAACATTCCAAAGTAATTAAAGATTTTGGAGATGCTGCTGTGCAACAAGCGTCAACATCCGCAACATCCGCTCCCGTAGAAAAAGATGACAGAGCAAAAGAGGTGGATGAACTGAGTGCATTAAGAAACAAGGCAGGAAACGCCGGAGCATTTAATGTAAGTCAAGAGTATAAAAGTAAATGTTCTTCTTGCCATGGTGCGGATGGTTCAGGTTTTCAAAATGGCAAACCTATGATGGGTCCTAAACTCTTTGGTCAAAGCGCAGATAAAATTTATCAAAGTTTGAGTGACTTTAAAGCCGGAAGAAAAGAGAATCTTGTTATGAAAGGGTTGCTGCTGAACCTGGGCGATGATGATTTAAGAAAATTTGCCAATGAAATCGGGGCATTTCCTGAGCGACTCAAAGAGACACAAAACAAATAAATGCACATAAAACGGAGTTGTCATGGATAAGTATAACAATAGAGAGACCATACAAAAAACAACTTTCTGGTCCACCTTTTTTGATACGACAAAAGAGGGAAAGTCAAAATTTAGTTACAGAATGAAAAGATGGATTTTGGTTCTCTCTATCCATCTGCTCTTTTTCTTATCATTTTTTGTAGATTTACAGATGTTGGAGGGAACCCTTAATGGTTCTAGGTTTTTGGGATTTCATCTCATTGACCCTTTTACCACCTTAGAGATGTATCTAGCAACTTTTCACATGCCTATCAATATTATTATTGGTACGGTAACTATTGTTATTGTCTATCTTCTTGTCGGCGGAAGAACCTATTGTGCTTGGGTATGTCCCTACGGAATTTTAAGTGAAATAGGCGAAAAACTGCACAATGCATTGGTAGCAAAAAAAATAATTAAAAGCAGAAAATTTGACCACAGAGTGCGACATATTTTTTGGGCGATTTTTTTAATTTTATCTTTTTCAAGCGGATACCTTGTTTTTGAAACACTCAATGTTGTCGGCATTTTGAGTAGAATGATTGCGTATGGTTGGAGTGTTGCATTTATTTGGGTAGTCGCTGTATTTGCCATGGAAGTTTTCTTTTCTCGCCGTGCTTGGTGTACTTACATCTGCCCAATCGGAACGACCTATGGCTATCTTGGAAAAATCTCAGCACTCAGAGTGGAGTGGAATGACAACTGCGACCACTGCATGGTGTGCCATGATGTCTGTTTTGAAAATCAAGTTTTAGAGATTGTAAAAGCAAAGTATGATAAACAAAGAGAAGAAAAAGGGATTACCAGAGAGTATATTACAGGCAATGACTGTACCCTCTGCGGCAGATGTATCGATGTTTGCCATACGGATGCCCTGAACTTCGACTTTAGATTAAAAAGTTTGGTGTAAAAAGATGATAAAAGTATCTCAATTAACTAAAAAATTCGGTTCACACCTCTCGCTTGATAGTGTAAGTTGTGAATTTCATAAAAATGAATCAATTGCTCTGATGGGTGCCAACGGTGCCGGAAAGACGACACTCATTCGCTCAATTCTCGGATATTACCATCCGGATAGCGGTGAGGTTCTTATAGATGGATTGAACCCGATAAAAGAGCGTGTCAAAGTTTTAAAAAACATAAGCTTTGTACCACAACTTCCTCCCCCGATTAAACTGAGTCTTGATGAACTCATGCACTATATCAGCACAAGCGCTAATGTGGATAAAGAGTTAATGATTCATTATGCCAATGAGATGAAACTCGATATTGCATCCAATTTGAATAAATCGTTTTTTAAACTCAGCGGAGGCATGAAACAGAAGATGCTAATTGCCATTAGTTTGGCAAAAAAAAGCGACATTATCATCTATGACGAACCAACGGCAAATCTTGACCCGCAAGCCAGAGATGATTTTTACAGACTCTTAAAACAAAAT
>JAUSKV010000193.1 GCA_030646745.1 Sulfurimonas sp.
AACATCATTAGAAAAGCCATTCAAATTGATGGCGCATGAGGTCAGTACATACGATGCAATTCCGGTTCCCGTGGTGGTTGTTGATTCAGAGGGAATTATTCGCCAAGCCAACCGTGCCGCAAAATCGTTTTTGAACCTATCAAAATATGAGATTATAAATCACTCCAATCATCTCCTATTTCATAATAAAAAGATTGAAGAGAATACATGTGAACTTTGTATCTTCATAAAAAATATGAGAACGGTTTCTTCTTATGAATTTAATAATGATTCACATACATACAGCTTTACAATCAGTCCTATTATTTTGGCAAATCAAACAGAGGGAATTGTTCAGGTGTGCATAGACATATCAGAACTGAAAAACATCGAAAAACAGCTAAAGCGTGAAAGTACTCTACTGGAAACAATTATTAATACCGTTCCCATATCGATTTTTTGGAAAGATAGAGACTCTAAATATTTAGGGTGTAATAAAATATTTGCGAATGAGTTAAATCTAGCTTCCCAAAAAGATATTGTGGGTAAGTCTGATTATGACATGCCATGGGTAGAGGAAGCGGAGCTTTATTTAGCAGATGATAGAAAAGTAATGGAGTCAAAAAGAAGCAAAATAAACTATGAGGAGCCACAAACAAAATTGGATGGCTCAAAAATATGGCTCAACAGTTCAAAAGTGCCTTTGATAGATGAGTATGGAGTAGCGCATGGTGTTATAGGCGCACACTTTGATATAACGGAAAGAAAAAATTATGAAGAAAAACTTAACTCTGCGTATAAGATGCTTAGTGATGCAGAACGCATAGGTCATATTGGCAGCTGGGAAATGGACTTAGAGACAAAAAAAATAGTTTTGTCCGATGAAGTTTTTAGAATATTCGGGGAAGAGATAGATTCATTTGTACCTAAATTTGAAGTTTTAATGAGCTACCTCGCCCAATTGGATCAAAAGAAAATAATCAGTTTAATTGCAAGGATTAGAGAGGGAAAAACAGAAAAAGAAGAGATAGAATGCGTACTCAAAAGAAGGGACAATACTGAGCGTAATGTTAAAATGAAAAACGAGGTTGTTAAATCTGTTCAGGGTGTCCCTGTAAAAATAACAGGTATTATCATAGACACAACAGAGCATGTAGCTTCAGAACAAGAGCTTAAAAAACTTAAAACAGCTATTGAGCAGAGCCCCGTATCTATCGCAATTACCGATATACATGGAAATTTTGAATATGTAAATCCTTTTTTTACAAAAACTACCGGCTATGCTCCGGAGGAAGTTCTTGGACATAATCCAAGAGTGCTTGCATCAGGCGCTACAACCAAAGAAGAATATGTAGAGCTATGGAATAAGTTAATACATGAAGAAACATGGTCAGGTACTTTTAAGAATATTAAGAAAAGCGGAGAAGTGTATTGGGAATCGGCAATTATCTCTCCTATAAAAGATAAAAACGGGAAGATTGTAAACTATATAGGAATTAAGCAGGACATCTCAAATAGAATTATCATGGAGCAGGAGCTAAAACAAAAAGATGAGATGATGATAGCACAGTCACGCTCGGCGGCCATGGGAGAGATGATAAGCATGATAGCGCATCAGTGGCGCCAACCCATAAGTGTTATCTCCATGAGTGCAAATAATATGCTGCTTGACTTAGAGCGTGGGATTTTGAATGATGATTAAGTACAGCAATAGTCAAAGGATATTTTAGAACAAACTAGGTATTTGTCAAATACGATAGATGACTTTAGAGACTTCTTTAAACCAAGTAAGGAGTTAGAAGAGGTAAATATAGAAGAGCTATTAGAGAATTCATTAAAAATGATGTCCAAAAGCTTGGAAAACAGCAGTATAGTTTATAAAATAAATGTTGCTCCTACTCCTAAAATAAAGGTGTTTTCACGCGAGTTAGTGCAAGTATTTATAAATATACTCAAAAATGCTAAAGAAGCTTTGGTAGAAAACAGGAATGAAAAAGATAGAGAGATAACAGTAAGCATAAAAGAGAGTGAAGATAGTATAATTATAAACATGTGCAATAATGGCGGGCAAATAGAGGAGCGTAATCTTTCTAAAATATTTGATCCCTATTTTTCAACGAAAGAGAGTAAAAGCGGCACTGGAATAGGTTTGTATATGTCAAAGATGATTATAGAAAAACATATTAATGGCACATTGAGTGTTATAAACACAAAAGATGGCGTATGTTTTTGTATTGAATTGCAAAAAAACAGAGGGTAATTTGAGATGAGAAGTGTGCAAGAGCTAAAAAATATTTCTAAAAATATTTCTATTATCTATGCAGAAGATGAAGATAAATTAAGAGAGAAATTTGAAAAGTACCTGAGTAATTTTTTTGAAGATATAAGAGCCGTTCCTGATGGACAAAAAGCTCTGGAAGCGTATAAAGAAAGAGCTTGCGATATCATTATTACAGATATCAGAATGCCTATTTTAAGCGGTATTGATTTAATAAGAAAGATAAAAGAAATCAACGCATCTCAAGATATTATCATTACATCAGCCTATACAGAGAGCGATTATTTGATTGAGTCGATAAAGCTTGGTGTGGGTTCTTATATTGTAAAACCTTTCCAAAATGATCAAATGTTGGATACTCTCTATCAGTCAGTCGATAAAATAAATGAAACAAAAGAAAACAGACTTTATCATCAACATTTAGAAGAGTTGGTAGAAAAAGAGATAAAAAAACGTGAAGCCATACAGATAGAACAGATTGACAACTATGAACAAACGCTCATTGCGCTTATTGACCTGATAGAACGTCGTGACAGCTACACGGCAGGGCACTCTCAACGCGTCGCCGATTACTCTAGAATGATAGCCAAAGAGATGAACTGCAGCGATGAAGATTGTAATCTGATTTACAGAGCCGGAATACTTCACGACATAGGAAAAGTCGCTACTCCGGATTCAATACTTTTAAAACCGGGTAAATTGAATGAAATTGAATACAAATTAATTCAAGAGCATGTAAGCGTAGGCTTCGATATGTTAAATAAGATTCCTATGTTTAAAATAATATCAAATATTATAAATTCTCACCATGAGCGCTATGACGGAAAAGGGTATCCAAAAGGGTTAAAAGGTGAAGAGATTAATGAACTTTCGCAAATTATGATTGTTGCGGATTCTTTCGATGCCATGACTACAAGCAGAATCTACAAAAGCAGAAAGAATCTCAACGAAGCATTGGAAGAGCTACAGAAGCTCTCCAACATACAGTTCCATGAAAAAGTAGTAAAGAGCGCAATAAAAGTGCTATCAAAGGTGGTTTTAAAAGAGAGCGCTACGCAACTGCCGGAGAGTGAGCTAGAACATGAGCGCTTTGTATATTTTTTCAATGATAGAGTAACAGAGCTGTTTAATCAAGATTATTTGAATATTGTTTTTTTAAAGAATAGCATTAATAAGGCTTATAAATATGTAGATATAGTTTTTTTACATAACTTCAAAGAGTATAACGCAAAATATGGATGGGAGATGGGGAATCAGTTGCTTTTTGATTTTGCCAAGCTTTTAAAAGAGATGTTTCCAAACTCGCTTCTTTTTAGAATACATGCAAATGATTTTGTGATTTTAAGCACTGATTTTCAAGAGATAGATTTAAATTCAATTCCATACCATGATATTTTCAATAAAGAGAATATAACAACATCCGTAAAGCATTTAGACATTGAAGATGGGCAGATGTTAAATATTGCCATGATGGAAAAAAATTAATTTTTAGAGCCGTGGATGTTTAGCTCTCTAGCTCTTCTAATTTTTTATCATAGCTCTCCAAAATTTCATCTAACTTATTTTGAGCTACCTCTAAAAGTTCAAACTTTTTCTCTATTTCACTCTCTGTTTTTGCGATAAGTTGTGAAACTTCCATTATTTTTGAGTTGTCAGATTTGTTTGATGCTGTGATTAAATCCGCATGGTAAAGCTCCAACATCTTCTCACTCTCAATGATAAACTTCTCTAGTTTTTCAACTTCTTTTTTGAGAGATGAGGTTGCTTTACTTCGCTCCTGAATCAGAGTTGCTCTAAGTTTTTTGTTCTCTTGTCTGTTCACTTTAGGGGTGGATTTTACCTTTTCTTCCGCTTCTTCCTCTTCCCAGCCGATTTTTTCTAGAAACAGCTCATATCCGCCGTCAAAATATTCGGCTCCGTCTTTGGCAAAAATTATCAGCCTGTCACACACTCTTCGGAGCAACTCCTCCGAGTGTGTTACGATAATAACCGACCCTTTGAAGTTTTGAATAGCAACTGTCAGTGCCTCTATAGAATCCATGTCAAGGTGGTTTGTCGGCTCATCCAAGAAGAGCAGGTTGACATTGCGTGCCAAAATTTGCCCCAGCATGACACGGCTTTTTTCACCGCCTGAGCGAAGAGATATTTCCTTTTTTGCACTCTCCCCGCTAAACATCATTCCACCGCAGATGCTTCTTACATTGGACTCTGAGAGGTTGGGATTGCCTACATAAATCTCATCCATGACCGTATTTTTGGGGTTGAGATGGGAAATATTTGTTTGTCCGAAGTGGGCATAAGAGGTAGTTGTATGAAACTTTACCTCGCCTCTAAGGGGTTTTAACTCGCCTGCGATGGTATTCAAAAGAGTTGACTTTCCTTTGCCGTTTTTTCCGATTATTCCTAAACACTCCCCTTTTTCTAATGCAAATGAGATGTTTTTGAACAAAATATTTTCGGGTGTATATCCGAAGCTCAAATCTTTGACTTCAAGCAGAACTTTTGCGGGAGTATCTTTGAAGTTAAAGTCAAATTTGAGAGTCGAGTCAAACCCTAAATCTTCCAATAAATCCATCTTCTCAAGCTGTTTTACTTTTGACTGGGCGAGAGCCGCCGTTGAAGCACGGGCTTTGTTTTTGGCTATAAATTCTTCAAGCTCTTTTACCTTTTTATCCTGAGAAATTTTCTGCTTTTCATACAGCTCTTCGTTAGCTTTGAGCTGTGCGTAAAATTTATGGGTATCGCCTTGAATCAGACTTAATGATTTGCGTATAATCCCCATAGTGTGGGTTGTAACACTGTCCATAAAATCCCTGTCATGGGTTACCAAAATAATCTCCCCCTCAAAACTCTTCAAAAAAGCTCTCAGCCAGCGAAGCGAAACGATGTCAAGGTAGTTGGTCGGTTCATCCAAAAGTAGCAGGTTCGGCTCAGTTACCAGAAGCTTTGCAAGGTTTATTCGTATCTGATAGCCGCCTGAAAAGGAGAGTGGGTCTTTCTCTAAATCTTCATGAGAAAATCCCAGACCAAAAAGAATCTTCTCCACTTTATAGAGACTAAACTTGTCATCCTCTGCAAGTGCCAGAGCAGCCTCTTCTCTGAGGGTTGGCTCACTAAACTCAAGATGCTGTTTGAGCGCACCGATTTTATACCCTTTTGGTATGATAATTTCGCCGCCCTCAGGAGTGTCCTCACCCAAAATCAGTTTAAAAAGTGTAGATTTTCCGCTGCCGTTTCTTCCGACTAAACCTATTTTATTGCCGGAATTTAACTTGAAGTTGAGGTCAGAAAAAAGCTCTTGCGAGGTAAAGCTTTTAGAAATATTTATAAGTTGTATCATCTGAGTCTTCTTATTGATTTAAAATTTTCGTATTATATCATTGATGTTATGCATCTTGTAATTCTCGAAAAACAAAGTTTTACTAAAGAAACATTTTCGCTTTGCGAAAAGCACTTCGCTTGTTTTCGTAGCTTTAGGGGGTTGTAGGGACAATTTGTCCCTGCCACTAAAACGGACTTGTTCGTTTTAGTGCGTAATTTAGTTAAAAATTACACAATTCCTGCCGGACGCTTTTGCTTTGTAGAGTTTTTGGTCGGCTTCATCTATTATCTCTTCAACATTTTCTTTATTTGACAAAGCAACGCCAAAAGAGGTTGTTAGATTAAATTCTAAACCAGAATCTTCGACTACTACAGGTGTGCTCTCAATAATTTTTCTGATTCTTTGAGCAAAATTTACCAACTCTTCAATGTTTGTGTTAGGCACGAGAATCAAAAACTCTTCTCCTCCCCATCTGCAAGCTATATCTGACTCTCTTGCACTCTCTTTTATAATTGTTGCCACTGATTTAAGCGCTATGTCACCAACCTCATGCCCATAGCTGTCATTCACTTTTTTGAAAAAATCAATATC
>JAUSKV010000208.1 GCA_030646745.1 Sulfurimonas sp.
GACATATACTCAGCGTTAATTTCAATACCCTCTTTCTCCGCCTCATCACTCATATTGAGCGCAATGACCATACTTTTGCTCATGCTCATAAGTTCAGAACTCAGTTGAAGATTTTTTTCCAAGTTTGTAGAGTCAACTACATTGATAATCAAATCATAACTCTCCGCACAAAGATAATCATGCGTCACTCGCTCTTCAATTGTATAGTCAGTAAACGCATAAGTACCCGGTAAATCTACAACCGTAAAGTGATACTCTTTGTAATCAAATAGCACCTCCGACTTTTCAACAGTCACACCTGTAAAATTTCCCACATGCAAACGCGCGTTTGAAATAGAATTGATAAGCATACTTTTGCCAACATTTGGCTGCCCAACAAGGGCTACTTTTATATGTTTCGCTGTTACTGGGCAAGATTTTCCATTTATATCATTCATAATGTTTCTACCTCTATCATATCTGCTTCTTTTGCTCTTAGAGCAACTCTTGTTTTACCAACTTTAATCTCTATAGTACTTTTTGCAGGAGCATGTTCCAAAACTTCAATAATTGTTTCTTTCATGATGCCAAAAGATATGAGTCTCTGTTTGAGTTCTGTGTCAGCATTGAGCTTAACAACTTTTACTTTTTCGCCTCTTATGGCTGTGGATAATTTTTTAACTTCTTTTATATCGCTCATTGTTTTTTCTTTATTTTGGAATATTTCTATAATGATAATAAAAATCATATTATAGAATCTTTAAATAATAAAAATGATAACAACTATCATAATTAAGTATCAATTAAGAGATTATATCATAAACTTACAATATTAATAATTAATATCAATATAAAGGAAGTTTAGATGTCAGATTTACAAGTAAAAATGAAAGTAGATTCTTTGGTTATCGAATCAGGTTTTGCAAAAACACAAAAACTTGCATGCCCAATAGCGAAGATACTCCACATGAGACACAGCGATATACCTCTCCAACAAGCTATCCGTGTCGCCAACTCTGTTTTAAGAGAATAAAACAGAATCAAAAAAATTAAAAAAAAGAGAGAGTAAAATGAAAAACAGAACAAGATCACTTCTAACAACCCTCAGTTTAGCGGCAGTCATGTCACTTAGCCCATGTATGGCACAAGAAACAAAAGAGAACAACTCCATACTTACAACCTATGCAAACATAGCAAATGCAAACTATAACGATGCCCTCAGCGGTGCAAAAGAACTCAAAACTGCAGTAGATACGTTTGCGAAAAACCCATCCGATGAGAGTATGAAAAAAGCAAAAGAGGCGTGGTTAAGTGCCAGAGAGTCTTATGGACAAACAGAGATATTTCGACTTGCACATGGTCCTATTGACGCGGAGGATGGTTGGGTTGCAAAAAGTTATGGAGCACCGGAGGGACAACTCAACGCTTGGCCCTTGGATGAGAACATGATTGATTATACAATCGATGCTAACGGCAAAAGAACGAGTGGAAATATCATAGACACCAAAGGGCTTTTCAATCCAGGTGGGGAGAATGCAAAAGCTGTAGATGTAACAACAATTACTCCAACTGCTATTGCAGAACTCAACGAAAATGGCGGGGATGCGAATGTTGCTACTGGCTACCATGCAGTAGAATTTTTACTCTGGGGACAAGACCAAGATTATGCCTCTTTTGTAAAAGATTCTATCACAAAAGGGGCTATGACAGCGGGTCAAAGAGCGTTAAGCGATTTTACAACAGACAAAGATGCTCCAAGAAGAGTCGCCTATCTTCAAGCTGCAACAGATAAAATTGTTGAGGACTTAACGGCAGTCAATAGTGCATGGTCAAAAACCATCAGTAAAGATTGTGCAACCGACGCAACAGGATGCTACAGAGCTGCATTTTTGGGAGAACTCACAGGTGCAGATAGCTCAAAAAATATTGCCCCGAATGAGGCAAAAAAGGGCATTTTAGCAGCCATGGGCGTATTTATAAAATCTGAACTCGCAAACGAGAGAGTTGCTGTTGCAGTTTTAACTCCAAGCGAAGAGGATGAGCATAGCTGTTTTTCAGACAACACGCATAGAGACATTTACGCAAACTATCAAGGTTTCAAAAATGTTTTAACAGGGAGCTATAACAACACGCTTTACGGTAAATCTCCTCTCCAGAGTATGAGCAAAACCGCTCAATCTGAAATGACTCTACTTATGTCCAACATAGAGATGAAAATAGCATCCATTAACGAAATCGCAAAAACAAGCAGACATTTTGACCATCAGATTCAGCCAAATGACCCACAAGCCAAAGTGATAGTAAAACTCAAAAATGAGCTTCGAAAACTTGGTGATAAAATGGTGGATGTAGCCTCAGCAAACGGTGTAAAACTCACAGTTGAAGATGTCACAGATGCAGAAGAGACAAAGCTTTAAAATGAAAAATTTTGAACTCTTTCTCCTCGGTAGTTCGGTGCTCTTTAGCACCGCTCTTTTTGCACTTCAAAGTGAGACTCAAAACAGACTTGATAAAAAACACACAACAAAGACAAGCTCTGAGCATATTTTTATGCAACAAATAGATGGTTTGAGCAATGAAGAACAGGACAAATTTATCATGGGGAAAAGTTTTTATAGAACTCCTTGGGTTGAAGCTCCTACTGCCACGACTGCTAGAGATGGTCTTGGTCCTCTTTTTAACTCAAACACCTGTATCAACTGCCATCCAAACAACGGTATCGGCTCTCTTTACAGTGAAAATAAAACCATCTCAAGAAACTATGTAACAAGAGTCTCGATTCCCTCAAATGGTTCAAAAGAGCATGAACAGATGATGCAACACTCCGGTTTTGTGCAAGAGCCGACTTACGGTGCACAAATAAGTTCAAACGGTGTACATGGAGTCAAATACGAAGCAATGCCTGTGATACGCTATGAAGATATCAAAATCACTTACCCTGATGGCAACTCTCTCACGCTCAAAAAACCACTTCATGGAGTTGAAAACCAACTCAAAGAGCTTGGATATGGTGCAATGCAAAAAGATGTGATACTCTCAAACCGCCTCGCTCCTGCCCTTGTTGGACTTGGGCTTTTAGAGCAACTCACAGATGAGCAAATTCTCTCCAATCAAGATATCAATGACACAAACAGAGATGGCATATCGGGCAAAGCAAATATTGTTTACTCTCCCTTGCACAAAGATTTTCGTGTTGGAAGATATACCAAAAAAGCATCCGCCGCCTCGGTTATAGAACAAAGCGGAGCTGCGGCACACAACGATATGAGTTTAACAAACCCTCTCTACGCTCCTGAAAACTGTACGCAAAAACAAGCGGAGTGTTTGAATGCACCCAAAGCGGACAATCTCAGAAGTGGTGCAGATTTTGATTTGCCACTTGAGAGATTAGAAGCAATTGCTTTTTATCTCAAAAATTTAAAAATACCAAACTCTCTCATCACCCAAAAAGAGGGTGAAAAACTCTTTGAAACCCTAGAGTGTACAAAATGCCACATGCCGACTTTTAAACTCAGCAGTGGCTACGAAATCAAACCCTTTACAGATATGCTTTTGCATGATATGGGTAAGGGTCTTAGTGATGGAAGAGGTGAATTTTTAG
>JAUSKV010000211.1 GCA_030646745.1 Sulfurimonas sp.
AACATAGAGGCATTACAAGGGCTCATTCATCTAACAGTGCTTTTTTTGTCGGACAATCAAATCACCAACATAGAGGCATTACAAGGGCTCACTCATCTAACCAATCTTCATTTGTCAATTAATAAAATCACTAACATAGATGCATTAAAAGGGCTTACTCATCTAAAAGAGCTTTATATGTTTGGCAATCAAATTACCAACATAGATGCATTAAAAGGGCTCTCTCATCTAACAAAGCTTCATTTATCGGACAATCAAATCAGCGAACTCTCGCAAGTGCAAGATATGATAAAAAAACTTAAAAATCTTCAAGAGTTACGAATCTATAACAATCCTTTTGAAAAAGAGCTGGGTGATACTCAGTTAGATTCAGAATTCGATGAAAACAACCTTGATGACCTCAAAAACTACTTTAAGCTTCTAACAGCAAACGATGCAGAGGAGATATCACTCATACAAAAAGTGATGCTAGTAGGCAACCATGGGGTGGGTAAAAGTACATTTTTGCACTACTTTTTGAACGATGTTCTTCCGAAAAGACGCAAAAAAAGTACCCACATCTTGAGCCTTGAACACTATCCAAAAGAGAGTATAGAACCTCAAGCAATATTTTATGACTTCGGTGGACAGGATTATTATCATGGCATCTACAAAGCTTTTATGACAAACAGAGACTCTCTAAACTTGATATTTTGGCAAGAAAAAATAGATAAAAATGAAGTAGGAGATGATAAAAATCCAACCTCAGGCACGCAAAATTTTAGCCGTAGTTACTGGATAAAACAACTAGAACATTACAAACATACCGATAAATCATGGCTGATACAGACACATTTAGATACCGACTCACGCAAAGCCCTTACAGATAATAAACTGCAAGAGCTTATAGAGGATGAGTACCATGTAACTATACATAACCCTATAAAAGCCAATCTCATAGCCCTCAAAGAGGGCTTAAAAGAAAAAATTGAGAGTAGAAAAAAAGTTACAATATCCAAAGAGTATATTGATTTTAAAAATGAATATATTCTCAATGAAGAGAGTCCAAATGCGACAAGTGTTACAGAGCTAGAAGCAAAATATGCAAATAGAGCTAAGATAGATTTCAGAGCAGAGTTAGCACAACTCTCAAGACAAGGGCTTATTCTCTACTATCCACATATAAAGCAGCTCGAAGATAGCGTTTGGCTTAATCCACAAGCAACCGTGAAGATGATACATACAGATATTTTGAGTAAAGTTTTTATGAAAAACTCACAGGGCATAGTCTCAAAAGCTAAATTTGAAAAGATTGCCAAAGATGAAAAAATCCGCCTCATGCTTGTAGAAAACAGAGTGATTTATTTGGATGAAACTACACAAGAATACATCATACCAAGTTATCTGCCAAGAGCCGAAGAAAAGAGAGAGGAGTTTTTTTATTTCTTTGATTTTGCTATGCCTACACTTACGCTCAAATTTGAGTATTTTATACCTTTTGGGTTTATCAATCAGCTTGTTTGCAACTATGGAGAGATGCCGGAGGTCAAAAAGTATTGGCGAGATATGCTGATGTTTACGACGGATAAAAAACAAACCAAGATACTCATCAAACTAGATTTTACGGCTCTTAAAATCGAAATATTTGTCTCTAGTTTGCTCGAAAGTAGGAGTGTTACAGAGATAAGCAAAAATATCTTTGATGATATTATCGCTTTTTACAATGATGTGCAAGGTTATAAAAGCAAACTATTAGCACAACAAAAACAATTACAAGAAGAGAAAGAAAAGAGATACCCTGATGATATGTATATCTCACTCAATAACAAGCATTTTGTGCATTACAATACGCTCAATAATGAGGAAAAAACCAAAGAGAGTATCATCGCTTACACACTTAATGAAGATTTGAACATAGATAAAGAGAGTGCAATAATGCTATCTACACGCCAATTCGCCTACATCGCACCAGAGAATAAAGGATTGAAAAATATGAAAAAAATATTTATATCGTATTCAAAAAAAGACTTTGAATATACAGAGCATTTAGTCAAGCATCTACAACTTCTAAAACTCTATTCTATCGCAGACAACTGGCATGATGGAAGGTTAAATGAAACAGGTGGCGAATGGGATATTGCTATTCAAAAAGAGCTTGAAGATAGTGATATGATTATTTACATGTTGTCAATCAATTTTTATAATTCTGCATATATTCTCAACAAAGAAGTAGCCAATATTATGAAAAAGCAAAAAGAGAGCAAGAAAAAAATACTTTGTGTTTTGGTAAGTCATTTTGCTGATTTATATCAACTATCTATAAATGCTACAGATAGCAAAAATCAAGATACTAAAGAGTCCGATGAGTTGCTCCATGGACTTATCTCTTTGGGTAAATACCAAGTTGCTCCTTATGGCATTTCACACAACACTATAAACGCTCAAGATGAAAAAAGTCCTATGCCGCTTTCTCATTGGGAGCCGAGACAAATCGATGAAGCTTATGCTCAAATTATAAACACAGTGAGGACTATGCTCACATCAGATAAAAAGTAACTCCAAATTATAGAAATCTATCGCGCTATTTACTCTTATTGTGAAATAAGTGATAGACTTCCACAAATTTATTCATAGGGAACTCAGACATGTTCAATGATATTGTTAAAAAATTCGGATTAATCAACTCCATAGAGGGTTACTCCTATCTCATTCTTCTTTTTATCGCTATGCCTCTAAAATATATGTTTGGCTATCCGCTTGCTGTAAAGATTGTCGGTATGGCACATGGAATACTTTTTATAATTTTTTGTATATTGTTGGTGGAGGCTTGGAAAAAAACGAACTGGTCACTCAAAGAGAGCGTACTATTTTTTATAGCTTCGCTTATCCCGTTTGGAACTTTTTACACAAAAAACAGAATTAAGTCTTATGAATAAAATTTTTATAGAAGTAACTTTTTGCTAGAATTTCAGATTATTACAATTAAGGATAAAAAAATATGATAGCCGGCATGTACGAACAAGATTTTGTAGCATATATGATTTTTGGACTTATACTTAACTTTTTGTTTTCTATACTTTTTGGCGTTTACCTCAGCAAAAATATCGGCATACAAGAGATGATAGAGTCAAAAGGAGACAAAGAGCAATCACTTTTAGTGAGTCTTAGTCTTTTTATCCCTTTTGCAAAGATGCTCATCACTCTCTATAGGGTTGTGATTCTTCAAATATACTTTTTAAACAGAGGTTACACACATAAAGAGTTTTGGGTTTACATGACACACTCAAATGATTAATCTTTACTAAGCTCTGTCGCACACTCTTTATCTATTTTTTCACTCCACATGCCTCTCTTTAAAAGCTTTGCATTTGCTTCTGCTTTTTTAAAGACAAAGTTAAATTCTTCATCATTCAAGGTGCGTTTGATTAGCGCCAAGCCATTTTCAAGCAGAAGTTCAGAGAGGCTCTTTTGCCCTCTTGCATATATTACGCACTTCATCTCTTTAAACTCTACATGGTACATCTGCTCTGTTTTTAAAATCCCTTGTGTAAAATTTTTTAAATCCGGATGTTTTTTATAAAAGCCGTCAATATTCTCTCTACATTTTGAACCGTTTTGTGAGTTGTCGTACATCTTTTCTAGAGTTACAATTCCATAGGGTTCACAATAGAAATCATAGTTTTGTATGTTGAAATCTTGCCTTGAATTTGTGGCGATACTCTTTAAAATAGCCATCGTCGGCTCCTGCGCATCCAAAGAGTTCACAAACAAAAAGTATAAAATGAAAGAGTATATTATTTTGTGCATCTTT
>JAUSKV010000222.1 GCA_030646745.1 Sulfurimonas sp.
GCTCACCACACAGTTCCGACCCAGCTTTGTAGAACCGCCAACGCCTGTTTGCGCAACAAATATGGAGTGCTCTCCAATTTCACAATTATGTGCAATGTGGATGAAATTGTCAAGTTTTGTCCCTCTCTTGATAATTGTAGAGTTAAAAACTGCCCTGTCAATTGCACAGTTTGCACCAATTTCTACATCATCTTCGATTACAACATTTCCGTTTTGATATATCTTTACATGTTCACCTGTCGCTGTATGAGAAAATCCAAACCCATCCGCACCGATAACAGTTCCTGAATGGATTATGCAGTTGCTTCCAATCATGCAGTCACGGTAAATTGTAACATTTGGATAAATCGTAGTGTTGTCTTTTATCGTTACATTTGAACCTACATAAGCACCTGCCATAATGGTTACATGTGAGCCTATTTTTGCGCCATTCTCTACTTTTGCCATACTATCTATGTAGCTCTCATCTCCAATCTCTGCATGTGAAGATTTGAAATCTATGGGCTTAGGTGCAAAAAGTTTGGTGGCATGTGCCATAGAGAGTGAAACATTTTCACAGATAATGTAAGATGCGTTTTTTGGTAAGTGTTCTACTAAATCACTAGAAATTAGAAAAGCATTTGAGCCTGAAGAGGATAAACCTGAAGAGTATTTTTTGCCAACTGCAAAAGTGAGTTCGCCAAGCGATGCAAGAGCCAACTCATTCATAGAGCTAAGATCCAAATCATTACCTGTTAAATCATAGCCTAAGTGATGAGCAACTTTGCTGAAAAGCATCAATTATCGCTCAAGTGCGACAGCACCACTTCGAACTATCTCTTTAGGATTGTATTTTTTGATAATTCTTAAAAAGTTTTCAATTCTTACCGGCTCATCTGCAACCATGGCAATAATTACATTTTCGCCTACATTTACAATTTTACCGTTATATGCCGCACAAAGTGTGCTTATGTCACTCAGGTTTTCAGAGAGCGGGAACTTTATGAGAGCCATCTCTTTCTCAACTAAATCGGCATGTTCATAAACCCTAAGAACAGGTATAAGCTTATGAAGTTGCTTTGTAATCTGCTCTATAACTCGCACCGAACCTGAGGTTACAATTGTAAGTCTTGAGTATCTGCTCTCAGGAATCGGGGCAACAGTTAAAGAGGTAATGTTATATCCGCGACCAGAAAAAAGGTCGGTAATGCGAGATAAAACACTCGCTTCATTAACAACAATAACTGAAATTACTCTTCTTTCGCTATTTTCAGTTATCATTTTTTCTCCTTTTTCTCTAGTAACATCATATTAAAGAGTGAACCGCCTGATGGAACCATCGGCATAACATTCTCAAATCTCTCTACAAGCACTTCTATAAATGCAACGACATTTTTCTCAACTGCATCTTTAAGAGCTGCATCAAACTCCTCTTTTGTATGAACTCTATATCCGATTCCGCCAAAAGCTTCTGAAAGTTTTACAAAGTCGGGCTGAACGCTCAAATCTGTCTCACTGTGTCGCTTATCGTAAAAAAGTGTCTGCCACTGACGCACCATTCCCAAAAAGTTGTTGTTTAAAATAATATTAATTACGGGGAGCTTCTGCTCAACAGCCGTCATCAACTCCTGACAATTCATTAAAATAGAACCATCGCCTGTGAAGTTAATACTTATTTTATCCGGTGTCGCCGCTTTTACACCGATAGCCGCCGGAAAACCAAAGCCCATAGTTCCAAGTCCCCCAGAGCTTATCCACTGACGCGGTCTTGTAAATGGATAAAACTGTGCTGTCCACATTTGGTGCTGACCAACATCCGTAGAGATATTTGCACTGTCTCCTAGCAACTCCCCTACCCTTTGTATAACCCACTGAGGCTTAAGTCTATCGCTGTCTTCATGAAAGGTTAAAGGGTGTAACTCATCGAAGTTTTTTATGTTGCTTCTCCAAGTTTTATACTTGTCTGCATCAATCATATCAGATAAACCAAGCATTTCTAATACAACATTTTTAATATCGCCAACAATCGGAAAATCTGCATTTACAAGCTTAGAGATGCTTGCAGGGTCAATATCCACATGGATAACACCTGCATTTTTTGCAAATTCCGATAATTTTCCAGTTACTCTGTCATCAAACCTCGCACCTAAACCGATGACCAAATCTGTCTCACTCATAGCCATATTTGCGGCATAAGAGCCATGCATGCCTAGCATAGAGATAAGAAGTTCATCATCATGAGAGAGCGTGCCTCTTGCCATAAATGTTTCAACCGCAGGAATTCCTGTTTTGTGAACTAACTCTCTTACTTCATATGCAGCGTTTGAATTTATGATACCGCCGCCAAGGTAAAAGAGAGGTCTTCTTGCTTTTGCTATGGCTTCCATCGCTTTTTTTATCTGACGCGTGTTGCCTTTGACATTCGGTTTGTAGGTCTCTAAATTGATTTCGATGTCATAATTAAACTCTTCTATCTGCGCTGTTACATCTTTTGGAATATCGACATGCACAGGACCGGGACGACCTGAGGCTGCTATATAAAAAGCCTCTTTGAGTACGCGCGGCAAATCTTTTGCATCCGTTACAAGGTAGTTATGTTTTGTACATGAACGACTGATTCCAACTGCATCAATCTCTTGAAATGCATCCGTACCGATAAGGCTCATTGGAACCTGTCCGCTAATGACAACTAAAGGAATAGAGTCCATGTAAGCATCTGCCAAACCTGTTACTGCATTTGTAAAACCCGGTCCACTGGTAATGAGGGCAACACCCACTTTACCGCTTGCCTTGGCATAGCCCTCGGCTGCATGAACAGAAGCCTGCTCGTGACGATTTAAAATATGGTGAAATTTATTTTGTTTGTATATCTCATCATATACATTCATAATTGCCCCGCCAGGGTAACCGAATATTGTGTCAACACCCTCGGCAATTAAAGCTTCAATGACCATCTGTGCACCACTAATTTGCATGAAAAGTCTCCTTTAATTATTTATAATTTTAAAAATTCGCTAATTGTAGGCAAATAGAGCTATATTTGAGGTTAAAACGGGATGTAATTTATAACTTCAAAACTTAGTCTAAGATAGAATCCACTACCATGGATGGTCTCCACATACTCAGAGAACCTTTTGTTAATAACTCAAGGTTAAGTTTTGAATCTTTATATTGCTTTATAAAAATCTCAAAAAAACTTAAAATCTGGTCTTGTAACCCAAAGTTTAATACATAATTTTTTATCCCATTTTCAATTGTAAATTTATCTTTTTTTTGGCTGACCGCTTGTTCGAGTTGAACCATATAACACCAGCCAAAAATAGTTCCCAAAGACATATACTTTGAACTTATTGTCATATATTTTTCTAATGCTTTACGAACACCCTGTACATCACCCTCTACTGAGCATGATTCTGCTTTAGACAGATCACTGTTCCATTGCTTTTGAAGTATTCTTCCATCTTCGGTATTTTGCAAATCTTCCGAATTTGCCAATAGATTATATGCCAGTGTTATATCCTTCTCTTTTACAGCTTTAAAGAACTTTTGTCTTATATCAATATCAAGCATTAACTCTTTTACCTCTTCTGTAAAATCACTAAAATCAGCCAAAATTCTTAATATTTTTATAGCAGCATGTGTATCGCCATTATGGATAAGGGTTTGTGCTTTCATATACAGACTGTCCCCATAATTCATGAGCATCTCATACTCCGGAAACTCTTTCAAAAATTTATTTTGTTTAATCAATTCAAAGGCAATTTTGAAATTCTTTTGACCGATAGCAACACGAAACCTTTTATACACCTCACCCTGAGT
>JAUSKV010000224.1 GCA_030646745.1 Sulfurimonas sp.
TCCCATTAAATTGATATATGCTGTGAGACGCAGAAGCAGTTTCAAGTGCACCGTGAAATATCACCTGAAGACCTCCCAAAATAAATAATATTCCAAGAAAAATAAAACCTATCTGCTCAAGCATATTTTTCATTCTTACTCTTTAATCGTGCTTAACGGATGATAAGGCAGTGTCACTAAATTTCTTTTCAATGCCATGCTCACTATGCCGGTAATATCAAAAGTATAGTTTTTAACAACACCCGGACTCAAATCGCTTCCAGATAAACTCGCACCGCTTACGCTTGCGCTTCCAAAGTCAATACTATATGTTCCAATGCCATCAGGTGCCTCTATCCCTTGAAGCATCGCAGTGTGAGAGCCAATTGTCACATTTGGTTTAAAGCTTTTGCAATAATTTGAATCCGTTGCAAACATACTCCCTTGATATTGATTATCCACATATAAAGCAAATGCATCATCTTTTAACCCTCCATCATCACACACCGTTATCGTCAAATTACCGGCTTCAACTGTATAAGTAATACTATTTGACCACTCTGTCCATTGATCACTATGTTTAGCCTTTGCGACAATTGCATAATCAGCCGGGTCTAAAGATGGCGGAATCATGATAGAAAGGCTATCTTGCGAAGCAGATACTATAAGAACTTTTTTCCCATCAAAAGTTACTTCATTATCGTTTGATTCCGAAGCAAATCCGGAGCCATATAAAGTTACCTCAACACCTGAAGCTCCGCTTGAAGGAGTTACAGATGTCAATGTTACATCATTCACAATTGCAATCGCATCATTTTTTGTAATTTTTCCATCTGTGTTAAAAGTTGGATGATGTACAATGACATCAAGTGGACCTTCTACATCTTTGGTTAAGAATGAGCCAGGGACTTCCACAGTCATAGTCGTACCGTCAGGTTTAATATATTTTGGAGATAAAATTACTTCGTTGCCTTTTGCATCGATAATTGTAATCTCCGGCTCAGTGGCTGAACTATAAAAATGTTCTTTAATCGGCGAGAAACCTGTACCATCAATTTTAATCAATCTATTTGAATCATCAGGTATTATTTTGCTTGGCGATATAGAAGTTACAGTAACAGGGAAAACAACAGAAAAATCTATAACAGAATCTTTAGTGTTTAAATCATACACTGCAGCAGCAGCATTTAACCCATTGTTTAAATGACCGGCAACATCATACGCAGCCGAAATCTGCCCTAATACCGGCACCGCTTTCATTCCAAGTTTCTTTGCAATTTTTTGCACTAATTTTTCTGCAAATTCTTTCGCAATGTTATTTGCTTTTTCACCAAGAACATGTGTGGCAATCGCAGTTGTTATTGGACCAGGAGGTGCAGAGAAAAAATCTTGCCATAATAAATCTACCATTCTTTTAGCAGCGCCGGCTGTATCACCCTTAGATATATCAATGACTACGGCATCAACAAGTGTAGGCGCAGAGCTATAGATTATATTAATAAATGTATTTTTACTCATATAATCACCAAATATTTCCGATAAAACAGGCCATGTAACTCTTTCTACTAAAGTTCTAAAAGCTAGATATTTAAATACGGCTCTTGTTGAAGGATTCGATGAGCTTAAGGCTGATATCTTTGGATCAAACTCTTTGTCAACTCCCGGTGTAACAATCTCCACATTGCAATTTTTTCCGGTAGGAATTTTCAGTTCTGTTGTGGATGCCCAAAACAGAAGCCCGTAGCCTTGCGCTCCTACTAAATCTGAGGAGAAATAACTGCTCACATGATCTTGCAATACATTTCCTTTCGTGTCTGTGACTCTGGCAGACAGATACATCTGGGTGTCATTTTCGATATTCAGATTTCCTGTATCGCCTCTTTCATAAACACTTATCCCATCAGCGGATGTTGGAGTTACAGTGGCATCATCCCCATAAATTCCTTTTTTATGAACAAGGGATTTTAGGGATCTTTTTGTGTATGTACCGCTTGTTAATTTTTGATTTAACAGTGTAGCCCCATCAAGAAGAGCCTGCTTAGACGCATTCGTATATGCTGTCGAAGGCGAAATGAGCACTTTGTTGTTTTTTATAAGCTCTTGTTTGAAAACAGTTTTAAAATTTGCAACACTCGTTAGATTTGCCAAATCATTCATGACGAGCTGTAAATCATTATCGCTCACCATGGAAGCTACACCCAATCCACTCCAGAGCATTGCCATAACAGTTGAATTAGTATCTAGCGTAACTGTTGTTGCAATAGGTAAGGCAACAGCATAGAGATACGGAATATAATCCGGATTCTCAGTACTTGTAGTCGTGTCAACTATAAAAGCAGTCACGATTGAAGGCGAGGAGAGGTTGACAGGCATGCTGACATATCCATAACTATTTGGTTTATACTCTACATCATTGATGCTTAATTCTAGAGTAGTGACATCAATTGTATTATCAGGCATAGTAACAGCAACATATAAATCATGCGTTATTGCGGTCCATACCGGGTTGGATGAGCCACCGCTGTTACTTAAATAGAGCATGCCGCTCTCCAATGTTTCATAGGTTGAAAAGTTAAGCGTGCTACTGCTTCCATACGAATTGTTGTAGCTATAGCTTTTGCCGTTTAAAGTGACAGTCAAATCACTGTTTAAATTTGAACCACTGATAACCAGTCTGTTGTAATAGGAATCATAGGTGGCACTCTTAATAACAGGTGTCGTATTCTCAATGAATAAAATCTCCTCACTGAGTGTTCTTTCATTGCCGTTTACTGTCACAAAAAATTCTGCAAGTCCCTTATTTACATTTTTAGGGCAGCCAAACTCAATTGTATCGCCATTTTGAATAGATACAGTTTGATTTATGCTACTTTGTATTCCTTTAAATGTCAAAAGTGCACTTGTCGTAGTTGTCGGAATATTGGACAATTTAATTGTAACATTGGTATCATCCATACAGATATTATTTACATCTAAAGTATCATTCACCAATGATTTAATCATTACACTTGTTGCCAAACTTCTGCTTTCACCCGCTAAAGCAATAGGAGTATTCATCTCCGATAATGACGCTTCATTTGTATCTTGTATTCCGTCATTGTCATTATCTTCATCAAGATAATCAGGAACCAAGTCTCCATCGGTATCCAGTGGATTTGTATAATCCACCCCAGCTTCATTCTTGTCTAGGATACCGTTTTGGTCACTATCCGTATCCAAGAAATTAGGTATAAAATCTTGGTCTATGTCATTAAGTTCATTTAAGCTTGAAGCTGACATGTCAGGGTTATTTTTACTTGAAAAGTATTCGACATTATCAGGAATCCCGTCATTATCACTATCATAGTCCCACCAATTTGGAATACCGTCGCCGTCCACATCCCCTAGTCCCTTCTCATAGGCGTAGTAAACTTCTGTAAAGTCACTAATTCCATCACTGTCACTATCTGCATTGTTTTGGTTACTATCAATGGCAATCTCTAAATCATCCAATAATCCATCCATATCTGAATCAGAAAAAACTTTAACTGCGTAGCTCCAGTCAAGATCACTTGTTCCTGATGCATCAGTAATCATAATATAATAATCCCCATCACTAGGAATTAGAACAGATGTTAAGGCATAACCAAGAGAGGATAAGTCTGTGCTTTTACTTGAAACACTTTGTCCTGATGCGTTTACTACAGAAATAATTGGTTGCATAGAACTATTATTTTCTTTAAGTAGCACAGAATATACACCTGCAGAAAAATTAGCTTTAAAGTAATCTAAATCAGGTTTGTTGCTTCCATAAGAGGATGAGTATATTGTTCCTGATATTGCAAGCGGAACTGAACTTGTTACTTCTGCAAGAGAGATACCGTCATTAGTATTAAAAACTGTAGTTGTCTCTTTTGCCTCAGAGTACAAAGAATAGTTTGATTTACTAGCATCAAGCGGGAAATCATCTTCAATATCTACTGCTCCATCTTTATCTGTGTCTGATGTCAGATAATTAGAAACACCGTCTCCGTCAAAATCGCCATGTGAAGCTATGCTGTTTGGAAACAAATCATTTGTATTTAAAAATCCATCCCCGTCAATATCTAAATCATCACTGTTTATAATTCCATCGCCGTCATCATCTTCTAATAGTGTGACACTGACATTATCTACAACAGTTGTATTTTGGGCATCTTTTACTGTTAATTTAATTGCATATGTTCCGGCACTGTTTCCATACACACCGGTTACTTTGGTTTTTGATGAAGTTAAAATCAGCTGTGCCGTAGTTGAAGGCTTTGAAACAACTTCCCATGTAAAGTCACTTCCATAACTCGATGAACCGTCAAGATAAAGAATCTCTTGCGTAGCAGGAGAACTTATGTTCTTAGAAACTATACCAATCCTATCCACTCCGGCATTAGCAACAGGCTTTTCTGATACAACTACAACAGGTGTAGTATTTGTATCGTTAGCATCCTGCGGTGTGCCACCGCCACCGCCTCCACCGCTACAACCAATAAACATAAAAAAAACAATGGATAAAACCGCATGTAAAACTTTCATAGTAACCCCTTCTTTTATAAATATTTTCAGCAAAACCCACATCTCATAAAAAGTTTTGCAATTTATGATAGCCTAAAATTGTATATCAAACAAGCTGAAGATTTTATTATAATTTATAAAAACATAATAACACGTATATAGTTTATTATAGAAAAATAGAAACTTAGCAAAAATAATAATATAATTGCATTATATAGATAATTGAATGTCACCCAGAAGTGAGAATAGATGAAAAGTTTAATGATTTTCTTAATGCTGTTGCTACAATATGGCAGTGCTGATGATACGTATTATTACAAAAACAATCATCAGGTGGCGATTACCAAAATTCCGATTACAAATTCATACAGAGACAGTTCGACTATAGATTATTATAAGACTGACAATGGAGTTACTCTTGGAGTCACTAACAAAATAATCGTAAAAATAGCTAGTGAATCCGATATAAAAAAATATCTCAATGCGTTCAATTTAACCATTGAAAAAGAGTTGGGAAAAAATCTTTATCTTTTAAAAGCAGAAAACAAAAGTTTAACTCTAGATATATCAAATAGACTAAGTGAAAAAGAGGATGTCGAATATGCCCATCCGGATTTTATTAAAAAAAGAGTGAGCAGATAATATTTTGACTCAATTTCTCCTTTTTTTATCTTTACTGTTTTTTATCGGCTGTGGCGAAGAAAGCAGCAGTAACAGCACTAATGATATAGTAGATGTAATTTCATCCCCAGAACCATACTACTATCAACAGTGGTACCTAGATAAAAACGAAACTTTTTATGCTCAAAACGGTATAGATGCGGATGCTAATATACATACGAATAATTTATTGAAAATTTATAGTGGTAAAAAAGTAAAGATAGCAGTTATTGATGATGGGCTAGATGTTACGCATGAAGATTTAGAGGGTTCAATCATTCATACTTATGACAGTCAAACAAAAAGTACAGATGTGTCGCAAACAAATCAAGTAGATAACCATGGCACGGCAGTAACAGGAATAATTGCGGCAAGAGTAAACAATAAGGGCATCAAAGGTGTAGCAAGCAGCAGTGAAATCATATTTTTAAAGTATAAAGAGAGCATGAGCGACAGTGAAACCGTGGAACTTTTTAGCAAAGCTGAGGAGTTTGGTGCCGATATAATTAACTGCAGCTGGGGTACTTATGATGTTTCAGATGCTGTAAAAGCAAAGATTCAATATTTAAGCATCCATGGCAGAAACGGAAAAGGGATTATTGTAGTTTTTGCATCCGGAAACGATGACCAAGATATGGGGAATGATGAATCGGCAATCCCTGAGG
>JAUSKV010000229.1 GCA_030646745.1 Sulfurimonas sp.
AATCTCTAATTCTATAAAAAGTTCCATGATATTTCCTATTTTTTATCTATTGTAGTGAGCTTCCCACTCTTTAAATGCGGGTGTAAAATACTCAATTCTTACTTTTTTAAACTCTCTTGATGAATAGAGCGGCATGTGTGAATTTGATTCAATCTCTTTTGCCATCTCTTCAATTATTCCATTTGTCTCTTCCATACTCTTTCCATGCACCATAGTAAAAAGATTGTATTGCCAGTTCAGATATTTTGGGCGAAGGTAGCAGTGGCTCACGGCACTAAAAGCAGCTGCCCTCTCTCCGATTTCGTTGCCTTGCTCTTCATTAACATCCCAAACAACCATTGCATTTGCGCTAAAACCTGCTTTTCTATGATTTAAGATAGATGCGAACCTACGCATAATTCCAGCCTCTTGCAACTGCTGGAGTATTTCAAAGAGTCTATTATAATCAATACCTAACTCTTCTACAATTTTTTTAAATGGCTCTGCAACAATCTCAATATCATATTGAATTCTTTGAATGATTTCATGATGAAGCTGAGTCAGCTCCATTTCAGAGTGTACAACCCTTTTTACCCTCTCTTTCTTCTCATCATTGCCCGTTGTGTCGAGTTTGACAGAGATTTTAAAGAGTTTGAGGGTCGGGAGCATTATGTAATCTTCTGCTTGCGTCAACTTTGCAATAATTGCAACAGTTTTATCAAGCCCCAGTGCAGAATCAGGTCCAACGGCAACAGTGAACCAGATGTTAAAATCATGATTTCTCTCATAGTTGTGTGAGATACCGGGGTGAGAATTTATTATTTTTACTGCATCATTAATCTTGTCATTCGGGATTTTAAAAGCTACTAGCGAAGAGTTGTACCCCAATCGTTTAGTGTCAAAAATAGCCGAAGTTTGACGAATTATGCCGTTCTTTTTCTCATCTTGCAAGATAGAGATAACTTCATCTTCACTCATATTCAATTCATCGGCAATCACCTTAAATGGTCTTGCAACAAGCGGAAACTGTTTCTGTATTCTTGAGAGGATTTCTTGTTTCATTTATCATCTTTGTGTGTTATTTGTTAGACGATTGTAATTGATTTTTTTATAAATGTAATTGACGCACATCAATCACTTCTAAGTACTATTTATGTATTGTTAGAGCGTCTAAATAGAAAGAGGTGTTATGAGCTATTTTCCGGCTTTTTTGAAACTTAATAACAAAAAAATTTTGATTGTTGGCGGTGGGCATGTTGCGCATGAAAAGTTGGAACATCTGCTTGATTTTACAAAAGATATAGTTGTAATTGCGCCTGCACTCTCACAAGCAATGTCTGAAAAAATCGAAAAAGAAAATTTAACTTTTCATAAAAGAGTGTACAAAATAGGTGATATTAAAGAGTATGCAATTGTAGTTGTAGCAGTGGATGATATTCCTCTTCAAAAAGAGATATTTGAGGAGTCGAAGAAGTATAACTGCTTATGCAACGCTGTAGATTCTGTCGATTACTGCGACTTTATCTTTCCCTCTTATGTCAAAAAAGATGATTTAACTATCGCTGTCTCTACCTCAGGTGCTTCTCCGGCGATGGCAAAGCATTTGAGACTCTATCTGCAAAACTTAATACCTGATGGAGTGTCAGATTTTTTGAATGAGATGAAGGAGTTGCGAAAAACCCTTCCAAAAGGAAAAGAGAGAATGAAAATGCTTGATAAAAAAGCCCAAGATTATATAAATACATGGAGTAAATAATGAGTGTTAAAAAAGGTTTGATATTTGGATTTTTCTTTGCTTTTTTGGTTTTAGGCGTGCTTTCTATGAAAAGAGCGATGCCCGAAGTTAAAGAAGAGAGAATATACAAAGCTATAAAAGTTTACAGCCCGTACAAGTTAGAAAAAAGAATGGGTGGGTTGACGATACTCAACACTCAAGCAGAAACAAAAGAGACCCCAGCTTCTGCAGATGTAATGCATCGCTTAGATGAAGTTGAAAAAGAGTGGGGCAAGTCTCATCTGCAACTGCAAGAAGATTATGTAATAGTTCTCGGAGATAATAATCAGACGGTGGTTAGAATTTTTCTAGAGAACGAAAAAGAGAGAGAATTTTTGAAGAAATTTTATGGGATTTGAGGCTGTTCATTTTTTATTATACATTCAAACGAACTTCTAAAGAAACATCGCTTCGCGAGTGATTCTCTTGTTTTGTTCGTTTAAATGGCAGGGAGAAATTGTCCCTTGCATCCCCCTAAAGCTACAAAACAAGCGAAGCGCTTTTCGCAAAGCGAAAATGTTTCTTTAGTAAAAATAATTTTTTCGAGATTTTATGAAATTTGAGATTTTTCTTTTTCTTTGATTTGTTCTTGCTCTGTTTCGACTGTTTCAGCTTCCTCTAATTCCACTTCAACTGTTTCAGCTTCCTTCAAATCTGTTTCGACTGTTTCCACAATTTCGATTTCTTTCAACTCTGTTTCGGTTTCATTCAGTTCCACTTCCACTGATTCGGCTTCGTTCTTTTTCACTTCCGCTTCCACCGCCTCAGATTCATTCAATTCCGCTTTTACTTCGTTTTCTTTGTCTTCCACTGTTTCAACCTCATGCTCTTCCTCTTGATTTTTATCTTTGAGTTTCAATGAGAAAATGAGAGCGAGAGCGAGTACAAAAATCGTGCTGCTGTAAAGTATCGTATAACTAAAAAAATGTAGGATTATCCCACCAAAGAGAGAGAAAAACAGTCCAAAAGAGATTGTATTCATCTGGATTGCTACATATATCGGTCTTTTTTTGGATGGTGCAAGTTCCAAAATAAGGTTTCCTGAGGCAATTCGATTACCGTCAATCGCAGCTCCAATCAGAAAAAATATAACCATGTACTCGTAGAGCGTTGTAGAAAAGAAGGCCATAACTATGGCTGAAATCTGCAAAAATATCGATATATTTGCCGTGAGTTTATTAAGTCCTCTGCCACTAAGAGCGCCCCATAAAAAATTACTCAGCATGGCACCTACCATCTGTGTTGTAATTAAACTACCAACCGCAACACCGTCAAGGAATATTTTGTTTTGAGCATCTAAAATTATAAAGGGCAGGGCTATCAGATATCCATAGGCTAGTAAAAAAGTTACAAGTTGTATCTGTAAATCAGTGTCACTTTTTAAAAGTTTCCATGCGTTTGAGAGAAAGGTATTGAATGATTTTTCTCTTACAGAGACATTCTCTTTAATCGGTTCATTAATAGTTCCAACTGCTAAATATCCAAAAGCCATAATAAAAGAGCTGATAATAAATAGATAGGCAAAACTCTGCGGTGCCTCAAAAGAGTCTATGATTATGCCGGCCAAAGCTCCGCTTATGAGACCGCCGAATCCACTGAAAAATTGGCGGTATGCCATGGTTTTGCCGCGAAATTTATGAGAAAAGATTTTGGCAATAATGTCTTTGAAGTAGATTGCTCCAAAACCGGCACTAAAAGAGAATATAAAAAGTCCTATGCCGATGCAAAGCAGCGTTAAATTTGGATAATCATTGCCCAGATAATATATAGCTACACCTATTAAAAACCATGACAAAAATCTAATAATAAAAACACGGCGAAGATAAACAAGCATAAGTGGATAACTTTGTGCCTGAAATGCTGCAAAAAGCTGTACAACAATAGCTCCTCCGCGAAGAAGCGAAGCAAAAAAACCTACAAGAAGAGAACTACCGCCAAAGTAGTTTACAATGAGCGGCAAAATTGTTGATGGCTCTGCTATGGTTGTTCCGACCGAGAGAAAGAAGCCATGTAAAACATTTTTTACATGATTAGAAAATTTATCCATTTATGAAATTGCTCTTAACATTTCATAACCCTCGTCAATAGTTGAAGCCCTCTCTGTTATAAATAAAAGAATAGCAGCGTTAAGGGTTGCAAGTTTTAGATACTCTTCTGAGGGGTTGTTCAGCTGTTCAAGAGACTCTTCTAGGGTTATATTTTCCCATGATTTTTGATAGTTGATTCCATAATACTCAGGGTCAACTATAAACTCTTCAACTCCGCCCTCTTTAGCAATCCATAAACGCCCTTTGCTGAACAATTCAGGCGTTCCTTCATTGCCTTGAATAAGAGCAAATCTTTTATAACGCTCAGAAAAAATCTCTACATATTATTTCACATAAGGTTTGTGAAACACGCCAGTAACGGCATATTCGCTGTTCGCAACACGCGGTAATTTCTCTATTGTATTAAAGCCTGTGCGAAGTCCCAAACGCATGCGAATCTCAGTCAATTGATGCATCTCTTTAAAAAAATCTGCTCTGTCAAAATAGTGTAAATTGGAGTTTAAACTTATATTTGTGCATATCTCTTTTATGGTTATGCCGGCTTTTGCAGGCTGTATCTCATCGCCCATAACAACTAAGTTAAGATTAGATTTTTCAAGCACTTTTGCAACAAGTGGAAAAATATATGGATTTTTTGCCTTACCGTCAAAAGGATACCCAAGCTCAATAGAATTTTCTACTGTTTTTGGCGTTATGTAGGAGTCACAGGCACTAATTGCACCCCTAAATTCCTCTACAGTCTCAGGTTTTAGCCTCCAGCCAAGCAGAAATGCAGCAATCTGTTCACTATGAACACTCTGATTAAGAATCTGATGCATCATATCTTCGCTTTCTTCAAAGCTTAAATCTCTATTTCCTTTTACGCCCGTGCCTACTGCATGTATATATTTCTGAAAATCCATATTTTCTCTCATTATTTTGTTTTTGGGAGTGTATCAAAATAAGTGTAAATATTTTACATAAATGAGCAAGTTACATGCCTGTTTTGGCGCTCTTACTCAAGATATAAAATAACTTTACCGTATGCTATAAT
>JAUSKV010000254.1 GCA_030646745.1 Sulfurimonas sp.
CATCTCATTGGTTATTCCATAAGCAGAAAGATCCAGAGAAAAACTCTTTTTGACAATAGATGCCAGAGCAAAACCTCTTATCGTCCCCATTCCAAAAAGACCTACGGCTTGACTAATCGCATTTATTTCACGAGAAAAACCATAAAGAGGAGAGTTTGCCGCTTTTAAAATATCGGCAGTCAAAAGAGGATCTCTTTCGAGTATCTTCACCATATCGTTAAAGCTGCTGTTTGGATCTTGGTAAATAGCCTCAATCTGCATCGCAGATTCCGGAAGTGGTGGGAGTTGTTTTATTTTTGCCAATAACTCTTCGGTCATAATATTCTCTTTTTTGTATTTAAGTTTAGTGCTATAATTATAGTTAATACAGATAAATTGATACTGAATATTTACAATTTACTGTTATTATTTTTTGAAGAAATTAAAAAAGAGTAAAAGGAAAAGAGATGATGATACAAAGAGATGCAATGTTGACACAATTAGGTTATGTGCCAAATAGTGCTTTATTAGGTCAACTTGAGAGAATTGAAAACAATACGGTTGGGTATGAAAAGATAAATAAGCATATTATGGATTTGCATGATGCTCTAAAAGTGGACGGCTCTTTTGTAGCTATGTCAAATACTAACGACTATTTTAAAATAAAAATTGGAGTTGCAAGCCCTGAAATCGTTGAAGAAGTACATGAAAAAATCAAGCATTTTAGTGATAAATTCAAAGTAAGCGTTAAAAAATTAGAGAACAAAGAGACCTATTACATAATCGGTTTTAATCATTAAGGCTCTCTCTTGATTGAGCCTATGAGCGTTGAGGGGTATGACCTTTTAGTGGAAGAATTTAAGTTTTTGTTGGAGGTGGAAAAACCTAAAGTCGCACATGAGAAGTTAACTGCTGCGGCACAGGGTGACAGAAGCGAAAATGCCGATTACCATGCAGCCAAAGAGAAACTCCGTTTTATAGAAAGGAGACTTTTTTATCTCAACTCTATGATACAAAAGTCTCAAATTATCGACCCTTCATCACTTTCACATGCCAGAGTCAGTTTTGGAAGTACGGTAAGAATAGTCAATACCGAGAGTGACGAAGAAGAAAGCTACACTCTGTGCGGAGTGTTGGAATCTGAACCGGAAAACGGGCTAATCTCGATTCATTCACCCCTCGCAAAAGCACTGATTGGCAAAGAAGAGGAGGATGAGTTTACCATCAAGCTTCCACACACCAAGAAGAGTTATGAAATTTTGAAAATAGAGTATAAAAATATCTTTTCCCTGAAAAAAAACATCCGTACAAAAGTTGATTTTTCTTTTCATTAAACCTTTTTTTTAGAGAAAAGTCATGTCTATATTTTATACAGCAATTTTTTTAAAAGTTCACCTCAAATATCCTATAATGCGTCTATGGAAAATTTATTACTCGCAATTTTTTTAACAATCGCTGTTGCAACCGTACTTAATATTGTCCTAAAAAAGTTTGGAATCTCCCACATTATAGGCTATATTTTTACAGGAACAATTATCAGTTATATCTTTGGATTTAATGGACTCAACATAGATTCCCTAGACCTTATAGGTGAGTTTGGCATAGTCTTTTTGATGTTTACAATAGGGCTTGAACTCAGTTTGCAAAAAATCAGAAAGATGAAAGATATTCTGCTCACAAATGGTCTGTTGCAAGTGCTACTGAGCGTAGTAGTGATATATGGACTGTCATTTTATGTTTTTAAGCTTGATTTCAATACATCCATCATTATCTCTTTGGCTTTTTCGCTCTCTTCGACTGCCATAGTGCTGACATATCTTAAAGAGTCCAAAGATATTCACACTCCCTATGGGCAAAAATCTATGGGGATTCTTATCTTTCAGGATTTAGCTGTCATTCCTATTTTACTGCTCATTACATTTTTGTCAAACGACACTTTATCACTCAGTGAAGTCCTCATAACAACGCTAGTCTCAGCTGTTTTAGTCGTTGCTTTTATGTTTACTATCGGAGAGAAAATTGTAAACATGTTGCTTCAGTTTTCTGCTAAAACAGAGCTTGAAGAGTTGTTCTTGGGTTCTGTTTTTTCTATTGTTATCGGGGCTTCTTTGCTAGCACATGCAATGGGTTTTACCTACTCCTTGGGCGCTTTTATAGCCGGCATGATAATCGCCGATACAAAGTACAATGTAAAAGTAGAATCAGATATTGTTAGCTATAAAGATTTGCTTCTTGGGATATTTTTCTTTGGTGTCGGGACAAAAATTGATTTGATTTACTTTTTGGCAAACATTCATACCGTTATCTTCATTTTTATTCTTACAATGCTTTTTAAAGCTCTTGTAATCTATGCCATTATCAGACGAAATTCAGATAAAAACAGTTCAGCAAAAACGGCTTTCTCGCTTGCTCAGATTGGTGAATTTTCTTTCGCAATCTTTGCTCTTGCCGCCTCACAAAGACTTATAAGCCAAGAGATGGCGAACTTTTTGATACTTGTGAGTGTCATGTCGATGATACTTACTCCTTTTATAGTCAACAACATCTACAAACTCTCCTCCTATTTCGAAAAAGAGTTTTATGAATCAGATGTTATTACACCCATCGGACGAAAAAATCACATCATTGTCGCAGGATTTTCAACTCTCGGAAGAATAGTCGCATCCGATTTAAAAGCAAGAGGAGCAGATTTTGTCATTATCTCCGACAACCTCAAACATGTACTTCTTGCAAGAAAACTAGGCTACATGGCATACTTCGGACACCTCAATAAACTACCCGTTTTGGAGTCTTTGATGGTCGATCAAGCCAAAGCCATAATTATCACAGTTAACAGCGAACACCTCAAAAGACTTATCAGTGAAGCGATACTCAGTTTTTCTAAAAATGCAAACATCATTATAAAAATTGATAGCGTTGAAGAGCGAAAAAGCATGAGAGATTTACCGGAACTAGAGTTTGTAGATGCGAGTTTTGAGATATCGAATCTGCTTGTGAATAATGCGTTGAAGAATGGTTAGTCTAAAATTAAATGAGTGTAAAGACTATCTCTTGTCAATATTGAAATGTTGGCTAATGTAAAACTTATTTTTATTTTTCAGAATATTTTAGCTTTTTATGAGAAAAATTTTAAAAGTAAAATTAAGCTCTTAAAAATTAGAGAGTTATTTAAAGTAAAGCTTTTTAGAATTAATTGCTAAAGCAAGAACATGCCATGGTTCTGTATTGCCATCTTCATAATGTCCTTGAACCACGCCAGATAACATATCTGCAAACTGAACGCTTTTATTTGAAGCACTATCCTGAGGAGTAGTTTCCATAATTGTGGAAGATTCAATATCAAACCATAATTTAGTTTGTAAATAATCATGCATACTATTTCCACTTTCCACTTTTACAGAACGAGGGTCAGGTACAAATATTACTTTTTCATATATACTCATTTCTTCTAGTAATGAAAGACCAATCATGTAGTTATAAAGTTTATTTCCATCAAGTCTGATATGATCTTGAACATTTTCTTTTTTTACAGTTATTGAAAAATATTTTATTGATGGGTGTGATATATTAAGAAGTTTTGCTTTTTCAGCAAAATCAATACGCTCAGCGATATTCATTTCTGACCATTTTTTTTCTACTTTTGGATTCCAGCCATGTTTTTTATATAGTTTTTGAATGACACGCTTTGGTAAATGTTTTTTTTCTTTTGGAACAATCAAACATGCAATGGTTAAATGACGACTAGAACCACCTTTTCTATAAGGTGCTGTAAATTTCCAACCTAGATCACCACTCTCATCAAGGTAAATATTTATTTCCAAAGGATAGTCTTTTTGAAGATTTTATGAATTTGTATAATACGAACCCTAGGACCGACGTTCTTAGATAACGCTTACGATACATAAATGCGTCGCGGAAACCCTAGGTTTTACTCGTTCCGTGATTATACTACATTTTGTATATACTTTTATACTAAAAACGCATCTTTTTTTAAATATTAATACATTTATCTAGTTTAATTTGATATTTTATTCTTTAAAAGTTGTGTCAACGATTGAGTAAAAATAGCGAGTTAAAATTTCTTTTACTACTAATTTGCTATAATCCCACCTTAAAAACCAAAAATCAAATTTTAGGAATCCTCCGTGAGCCAACCATTAGAAAACATTGAAAAAGTTCTTGCATCTCATAAGCTTTCAGGCGACGATTATACACATATCAAAAAGATTTTAGGGCGTGAGCCAAACCTTGTTGAAATCGGTATATTTTCGGCTATGTGGAGTGAACACTGCTCTTATAAATCTTCAAAAGTGCATTTGAATGGTTTTCCGACAAAAGCTCCATGGGTTATTCAAGGTCCGGGGGAAAATGCCGGTGTTATTGACATCGGCGGTGGTTATGCGGCTGTGTTTAAAATGGAATCACACAACCATCCAAGCTTTATAGAACCGTATCAAGGTGCTGCAACGGGTGTTGGCGGAATTATGCGTGATGTTTTTACGATGGGAGCGCGACCTATCGCAAACTTGAATGCTTTAAGATTTGGTAATGTTCTCAATGATGATAAAACATCTTCTCATCAGCGATATTTGGTTCGCGGTGTAGTTTCTGGCATCGGCGGTTACGGCAACTGCATGGGCGTTCCTACTATCGGCGGAGAGACGAGCTTTGATGAGTGTTACAACGGTAATATTTTAGTGAATGCTTTTACTTTAGGACTTGCAAAGTCGGATGAAATTTTTTATGGTCGTGCGGATGGTATAGGAAATCCTGTTATTTATGTGGGTGCAAAAACGGGAAGAGATGGACTTGGCGGAGCAGTTATGAGTTCGGACAGTTTTACAGAAGAGTCAAAATCTCTTCGCCCGACTGTGCAAGTTGGAGACCCATTTACTGAAAAACTTTTACTTGAAGCGTGTTTAGAACTTTTCAAAACAGAGCATGTTGTTGGTATCCAAGATATGGGTGCGGCAGGACTTACTTCTAGTGCCTTTGAAATGGCGGGGCGTTCAGGTAGCGGTATGATTATGCACCTAGATAAAGTTCCTGCACGAGAAGAGAACATGACTCCGTATGACTTTATGCTGAGTGAATCTCAAGAGCGTATGCTTCTTTGTGCGAAAAAGGGAAGTGAAGCGGAGATTATCAAGATTTTTGAGAAATGGGACTTAGATGCTGCGGTAATCGGTGAGGTAACTGCAACCGGAAATATGGAACTCTTCTGGCATGGTGAAAAGTGTGCGGAAGTTCCTGTAAATCCTGTAAGTGAAGAAGCACCGGTTTTGAACCGTCCGATGAGTCGCCCAGCGTATTTGGACACAATCGCAGATGTTACAATTAACGACTTTGCAAAGGTATCGAATCAAGAAGCGTTTGAGAAGCTCACTAAGTCTATGGAAGTTGTTGATAAGTCATGGATTTATACGCAGTATGACTCAATGGTTCAGACAAACACAATCAAAAAAGGGGGCATGTTAGATGCTTCTGTTATTCGTGTGAAAGAGAACAAAAAAGCCCTTGCCATGTCGGCTGACTGTAATGTTCGCTATTGCTACATAGACCCTAAAGGTGGTGCTGCCGCGGCGGTCATAGAGAGTGGACGAAATGTTGCCATGAGTGGAGCAAGACCTCTTGCAATAACGGACTGTCTAAACTACGGAAACCCTGAAAATCCAGAAGTTATGTGGCAGTTTGGGCAAGGGTGTTTAGGTATCAAAGAAGCATGTTTGGCTCTTACAACTCCGGTAATCGGCGGAAATGTCTCTCTTTATAATGAAACAAACGGCATCTCAGTTTTTCCAACTCCATCTATCGCAACTGTTGGTGTAAATGATGATGAAAATAGAGTTCTGATGTCTAGCTTCCAAGGTGAGGGAAACACTCTTTATTTAGTAGGCGAGAACAAAAGTGAGTTCGGCGGTTCACTCTACATGAAAGAGATTTGCGGCACTGTCGCCGGAAAACTTCCTGAGATAAACTATGTCAACGAGCTCGCTCTTTGGGAGCTTGTTATTGAAGCAAATAAAAAAGATTTACTTGCGTGTGCAAAAGATGCGAGCAGCGGCGGAGTAGCTATCGCACTGGCAAAAATGTCGGCTGTGAGCGGACTTGGATGTGAAGTAAAAATGAGCGTGGCAGATGAGCGAGATATATTTGCGGAGAGCATGAGCCGTGCTATTATCGAAGTAAAACCGGAAAATTGTGCAGCATTTGAAGCCATGTTAAATGGCTTAGCATGTGCAAAAGTAGGAACAATCGGCGGAGAGAGCATCAGAGTAAATGATGTGTCTATGAGCATGCATGAACTTCAGGATAACTATTTTAATACATTTAAGAGAGTTATTGAGAGAGATTTATAATCTCTCTACTTCTGAAGTTTACTCAAAGCATCTAGTATATTATTTTGTTTCTCTTGGGTGAGAGGCATGTCTTTATTTATGAATATATAAAGTTCTACTCTTCTGTTTTTAGCACGGTTTTCTTCAGTATTATTATCTGCAATCGGTTTCGCAGAACCGAATCCTGCCATTGAGAGACGCTCCGCACTTACACCATTGGTAATGAGTTCGCGCATTACCGCATCTGCTCTTTTACTTGATAGTGCAATATTATCCATGTATTGAGAGCCTTTTGATAGAGGCTGACTATCTGTATATCCACGCACAGAAATATCAACATTAGCCGGAAGAGCATTAATAATGTATGAAATGCGACTGATAAATAGGTGTAAATCTTCATCGTCAATAGTTGCAGTTGCGCCCTTAAAGGGAATGGAAACAGGAAGTTTTAGCAACACTCCATCCATAGATTGGTCTAGCGGTCCCTCCCCACCCATTGTAGAATTTAGCAGCTCTTTTTGAATTTTACTGATAGCGTCTTTAATTTCTAGGGTTTTTTGCTCTCCTGAGACGAGTGAACCACCATTTTTTGACGTTACATTGCCGCTTGGTTTTCCTTCTGTGTCTGGTTCAGGTTTCGTGCTGTCAGGTTCGAGCCGTTGTACTGGATTCATTTGATCAGGTGGGGGAGCAAAATCGTAAATTTTTATAAATTCCTCTTTAACAGCCTTTAATTTTTCTGTATTCACAGATGCAATTGCAAAAAGGGCAATAAAGAGTGCAAGAAGGAGACTGAAAAAGTCGGCGGTAGGAACTGCCCACTTTTCTCCTGCCGGACACACAACTTTTTTACACTTCTTAGGTCTGCCCATTTAAATACCCATTACTTGAATTGACTGTGTTTCTCTTCCCCATAAGGAAGAAAGTTTAGTAGTTTTGCTTCAAGTGTACGAGGATTATCACCGTTAACAATGCCGATAATTCCCTCTAGCATTAGTTTTTGTTCTTTTACGATATGGTGTGACTTAGCCATCATTTTATTTCCGAATGGTCCAAGAACAACATACGCAGAGAAAATCCCCGTTACGGTAGCGGTAAAAGCCCCGGCAATACCCTTTGCCATCTCTGGAGGATTGTCTAGTTTTTGAAGCGCTAGAATAAGACCGAGAACGGCTCCGATGAGTCCCATAACGGGTGAGGTTTCTCCTGCAAGAATCCAGTAATGGGCACACCCATGCCAATACTCCTCTGTCTCTTCAATCACTAAATCAAGTGTTTCAATGATGGTGTCGATTTCATTCCCGTCCACCGCCATGCTTAAACCCTGTTTTAAAAATTCATTGTCTAGCATAGATACTTTTTTTTCTAGTGATAAAAGACCGTCATGGCGCGCCATGGTTGATAACTCAATAATTTCTTTGATTCTTTCGTGCAGATTTATCGGACTTTTTTTGAATACAAAGCCAAGATTTTTATAAGCACCTTTGACAAACTCGCCGTCTGTACTTACCATAGATGCGAGCATCGAAGTAGGAAAAATAATAATAATAGAAGTTATATGGACGACATGCACAGGGTTTCCACCCTCCATCAAGTCCCCTATAGAAATACTGGCGATTGCCCCTAGTATTCCTAAAATGACCGTTAAATCCATATGACTCCTTCTTGTTTATGGCATATACTGATTTCTAAAATGTACAAATTTTTAGTTATATATTAATTTAAGTTGAAAAACTAAAATCGGCGGATTATACAATACTTTTAATAAAGAATCAGACAAAGAAAAATAGAGCTTCTCTATAGGTGATTTCCTCAAGGAAGGTATCCTATAAATCATTCAACAAAAATTAAGATTTATATATTTATACTTGTGCCAAATCAAGGATTTATATGAAAAATTTGAAAGTTATATCTGTCGATGATGTTCTTATGAATTTAATACTTATAGAAGAGATAGCAAAAGAGATGGGTGTTTCTGTTCAAAGTTTCCAAGACCCGTTGGAGGCTTTGGTTTTCATCCGACACAACAGAGTTGATTTGATGTTTGTCGATTATATGATGCCGCAGATGAATGGAATTGAGCTTATAAAGGAGGCAGTGGCTCTTCAAGATGAGCTGATTCCTATTATGGTTACAGCAGTGGATGATGACCAAAATTTGAAACTTGAAGCACTTAAAGCCGGAGCGGCAGATTTTTTGACAAAACCTGTGGATGTTGCGCAGCTAGAGGCCAAGATTAAAAATTTTACAAAGATAATCCAGCTAAAACTGCAGTTAAAAAATTTTAATGCAAAGCTCCAAAAAGAGGTGCAAAAGGCTACTTCAGACCTTGTTGAGAGGGAACATGAGGCGCTTCAAATTATTTCGCGCCTTGCCGAATACAGAGACCCTGAAACGGGAAGCCATATCTCCAGAGTAGCACATTACTCAAGGCTTTTGGCTAGAGAGTATGGATTAAGTGAAAAAGAGCAGGATATACTTTTTTTTGCCTCTCCTCTGCATGACATAGGAAAAGTCGGAATACGGGATAATATTTTATTGAAACCTGCGAAGCTGGAATATGATGAGTATGAAAACACACTCCGCTATAGGGTATGATATGTTAAAAGATAGCAAAAACCCTTATCTTCAAGCGGGTGCAATTATCGCAAAACATCACCATGAAAAATATGACGGTAGCGGCTATTTTTCTTCTCTTAAAGGGGATGAGATACACATTTATGGGCGCATAACAGCGATTGCAGATGTTTTTGATGCACTTACTTCCGAGAGACCCTATAAAAAACCATGGAGCTTTGAAGATACGGTGGAGTTTTTAAAAAATGAGTCCGGAAAGCATTTTGACCCAAAATTGGTTGAACTGTTTATAGAAAATATAGAGAAGATAAAAGAGATTTATCAAAAATTTGAATTGTAAGGAGAAGTTATGTTCATAAGTAATTTAGTGTTGAGTGACAGCGGTGATTGGAATTACATTTCAAGAGGGTTAGAAGAAAGTGAAGGTGCAGATATAGTTTTTGTATTTGGTGATACGGATGTTATTAAACAGAGTACAACATTTCAAAAGATTAAAGAAAAGTTTCCAAAAAGTCACATTATAGGTTGCTCTTCATCTGGGAATGTCCTTGGAAAAGAGATTTCAAAAAACTCTTTGGTGGCAACTGCTCTCAAGTTTGAGAGTTCAAGAGTAGAAGTTCAAAGCGTTGATTATGTAGATGGAACGAATCTTGTGGAGTTATCGTCTGAGCTTGTAAATAAACTAAGTAGAGATGGATTGAAACATGTATTTGTCCTCTCCGATGGATTGAAAATCAATGGCTCAGAACTTGTTAAAGGGATTAATTCATCCTTGGAAGGCGTTGAAGTTACGGGTGGTTTAGCAGGGGATGGTGCAAGATTTCAAGAGACATTT
>JAUSKV010000260.1 GCA_030646745.1 Sulfurimonas sp.
TAAAGAAATTTCGTTATTAATATTTACATTTAACGATGTGACCAATTCTAGGTTACTGCTATCTATTATGATATTTCCATGAATCTTTATTTTTCTTTTAAAGTCTTTGAACTCCTCTATTTGTACATTAAATAAACCTGACTCAAAAAAGAGTGAACTTTTGAGTGAAAAGTCGGGTGAGGAAGCAACTAAAAATCCATTTTCTCCATCTTTATAATAAAATGCACCGGAGATATCATTGAATGCTATCTTATTTATAACCACACTCTCAAACCAGTAGTTAAAAATAGATAGTTCATAAAACAATTTATTTATTTTTTCAATGTTTATTTCACTGTTATCGCTCTTTGTTTTATGAACTATAACAGTCTCTTCAATAGAAACATTTAATTTTTCATTCCACTTAATGTATAATTGCTTGATTTGAATATTTGCAAGTGAGATGTTTTCTACATGGATTCCATTTTGCAAAACAAAAAAAAGCATGGAAAACAGTAAAAATATGAAAGATAAAAAGCTGACAATAATAAAATATATATTCGAAATTGCATTGATAATTGTTTTGTCGTTCATGTATTACCTAAATAAGCCTATAAATACCTCCAAAGTTATATATATACCTAAAGGTTCAATTAACGAAATTATAACACAACTACGCAGTGAAAATTATAATGTATGCAAACTCGACTCTCTGCTTTTAAGGATATTGGGTTCTCCTCAGAGCGGTTGGATAAATATTTCTCAAACAAAAATTACAAAGGGTGATTTTTTATATAAATTAGTAACCGCCAAAGCAGCGCTTCAGGAGATAACCCTTATTCCGGGCGAAACAACTTATATATTTTTGAGCCAACTCTCAGATAATCTGCAACTCGATAGAGAAAAATTACAAAGTGAATATGACATGTATGCAACCCATAAAGAGGGTGTTTTTGTTCCAAATACATATAAGATGCCAATTGGAATTACGGAGAAAGAGCTTATTAAAATACTGTTAGAAGTTTCATTAAGTCAAATGAAAGAGTTCTCTACAAAACTTTTTGGAAGTTACAATGAAACAAAATGGTTTCATTATGTAGCAATTGCCTCTATAATTCAAAAAGAAGCAGCCAATATAGAAGAGATGCCACTTGTAAGTTCTGTGATTTACAATAGAATCAACAAGGGAATGAAGTTGCAGATGGATGGAACTCTTAACTATGGTGCGTTTTCACATATCAAAGTTACGCCAGAACGAATAAGAGAAGATACGTCACTTTTTAACACATACAAATATGCAGGGGTTCCGTCTATACCGGTCTGCAATGTTAGTTTTGATGCTATTAAAGCAGCTGTATTTCCCGCGAAAAGTGACTATCTCTATTTTATGAAATCAAAGAGTGGAACTCACGATTTCACATGTAACTATTCTACACATTTAAGCAATATAAATGGTGCTACTAAATGAAACATAATGCAAATATAGCTTGATGTTTATATCAGCTTACTAAATATTTATCCATCTTAGTGTTATTATGACCGAGTAAATTTTCATGCAATTGAAATAGGCTTGAAAATAAAATATCAACCTTAAAGAGGATACAAGATGTCAAAAATTATTTGGTCTAAAATTGATGAAGCACCGGCTTTAGCAACATATTCACTTCTCCCGATTGTAAATGCTTTCACGCAAGCAGCAGGTGTAGAAGTTGAAACTAGAGATATCTCTTTAGCGGGTAGAGTTATTGCGACTTTCCCGGAATTTTTAACAGACGATCAAAAAATCGCAGACGAATTGGCTTACTTAGGTAAAGTTGTGCAACAGCCAGATGGTAATATTATAAAGTTACCAAACATTTCTGCTTCAGTTCCACAACTTAAAGAGTGTATTGCTGAGCTTCAAGCTCAAGGTTATAAACTGCCTGATTTTCCGGAAGCTCCTAAAAATTCTGAAGAAGAAGCAATCAAAGAGAAATATTCTACATGTCTAGGTTCTGCCGTAAATCCGGTTCTTCGTGAAGGTAACTCAGATAGAAGAGCAGCATTGGCTGTTAAAAACTTCGCTAAGAAAAACCCACATAAATTAAGAGCTTTTTCTGAAAACTCTAAAGCGTATGTTTCACACATGAATAGCGGCGATTTCTATGCGAATGAGAAATCAGTTATTAAAAAAGGTGACGGCAAAGTAAGAATTGAGCTCAACGGTAAACTTCTGAAAGAGATTAATGCAGTTGACAAAGAAGTTTTAGACGGCACATTTTTGTCTAAAAATGCTTTAAGAACTTTCTTGGCGCATACAATAGAAGAAGCAAAAGAGAAGGGTGTTTTATGGTCTATTCACCTTAAAGCAACTATGATGAAAGTCTCCGACCCGATTATGTTCGGTCATGCTGTTGAAGTGTTCTTCAAAGATGTATTTGCAAAATACGCAGCAGATTTTAAAGAGATTGGTTTTAACTCTAATTTAGGGCTTGGTGATTTATACAAGAAATTAGAAAAATTACCTGCAGACAAAAAAGCTGAAATCGAAAAAGCTATCATGGATACATATGCTACGCAACCAAACATTGCAATGGTTGATTCAGACAAAGGTATTACAAACTTACATGCTTCTAATGATGTAATTATTGATGCTTCAATGCCTGTTGTGGTACGTGATGGCGGTAAAATGTGGAATGCAAAAGGCGAAGTTCAAGAATGTGTTTCTGTAATTCCTGACAGATGTTATGCAACTATGTATAAAGAGTGCGTGGATGACTGTGTTAAAAATGGTCAGTTTGATGTTACAACTATGGGTTCTGTATCAAATGTTGGACTTATGGCACAAAAAGCTGAAGAGTACGGTTCTCACCCTACAACTTTTGAAATAGCAGAAGACGGTGTTGTGAAAGTTCTTGACACTGATGGTTCGACACTTATGGAATTTAATGTTGAAGCAGGTGATATTTGGAGAATGTCTCGATGTAAAGATGTTCCAATTAAAGACTGGGTTAGATTAGCGGTTGAACGAGCAAGATTAACTGGCGAACCAGCAGTATTCTGGTTAGATGAAAACCGTGCCCATGATGCAAATATGATTAAAAAAGTAAATGAATACCTTAAAGATTTTGATACTTCAGGATTGACTATAGAAATATTGGCTCCAGAAAAAGCAATGGAGTATAGTTTAAAAAGAATTAGAAAAGGTGAAAATACTATCTCTGTGACAGGAAATGTTTTAAGAGATTATTTAACTGACCTTTTCCCAATTTTAGAACTCGGAACATCTGCAAAAATGCTTTCAATCGTTCCATTATTGGCTGGTGGAGGTCTGTTTGAAACAGGTGCCGGCGGTTCAGCTCCTAAGCATGTTGACCAATTCTTAACTGAGGGTCACCTAAGATGGGATTCACTTGGCGAGTTCTTGGCACTAGCAGAGTCTTTAAGATTTATCGCTCAAAAAAATAAATCTAAAGATCTTGAAGTTGTAACTGCTGCACTTGATGTTGCAAACAATGCATACCTTGACAACAACAAAGAACCGTCAAGAAAAGCCGGTGAGCCAGACAACAAAGCTTCTCATTTCTTTTTAGCTCAATTCTGGGCAGATGCGCTTGCAACTCAGACTGATGATGCGGCATTAGCTGCAAAATTTGCTCCAATAGCAAAAGCACTTAAAGAGAATGAAGCTAAAATCATTGAAGAGTTACTTTCTATTGAAGGTAAAGCTCAAGATATCGGTGGATATTACCATCCAAATGATGCAAAAGCAGAAGCAGCGATGAGACCATCTGCTACTTTAAACGCTATTATTGATTCTATATAATCTACTGACCTTGCGCACTTTTGTGAAAAGTGCGCAAAACACCTTGTAATTCTCGAAAAACAAAGTTTTTCGTAGCTTTAGGGGGTTGTAGGGACTTGAATCCCTGCCACTAAAACGGACTTGTTCGTTTTAGTGCATTCAAACAAAGAGAGGAATTTCTCCTCTCTTTTTCTTCTTTTATATGAAACTAAACCATAGTTTTATACAAAAGGCGAAAGTCTTTATGGTGATAGTTTATATCAAGGGGTGTATATATGAAGCAAGGAAAAAGAGTAGGTATTGTAGGCGCTGGAAATGTTGGGGCGACAATAGCTTACTCGTTGGCAATGCTTGGTTCTTGCCATGAAATTATTCTTCGTGACAATAAAATAGATGTTGCTCGCGGAAAGGCACTTGACATGTCTCAAGCTGCTTCAGCCGTTAGAAGTCACACGGTTGTAAAAGTTGCAGAATCTATGGAAGAGCTAGTCAATTGCGATGTCGTAGTCGTAACGGCCGGCAGCCCTAGGCTTCCCGGAATGAGCCGTGATGATTTACTTATGATAAATGCAAACATAACAAAAGAGGTTATAGAGGGCATTGCCAAATATTCTCCGGATGCAATTATTATTATGGTTTCAAATCCATTGGATGCCATGACATATGTAGCACTTAAAGAGAGCGGTTTTGATAGAAGCCGTGTTATTGGAATGGCCGGTATTTTAGATAGCTCAAGAATGGCTGCATTTATTCAAGAAAAACTTGGATACGGCGGCGGTCAAATCCGTGCTTCGGTTATGGGCGGACATGGCGATGACATGGTTCCTCTTCCACGATACTCTACGGTTGCAGGTGTTCCGCTTACGGATGTTCTGAGTGAAGGTGAGATTGCTGAAATAGTTGATAGAACGCGTCATGGCGGTGCAGAGATTGTCGGTTATCTAAAAACCGGTTCAGCCTATTATGCTCCGGCAAAATCAACGGCAATTATGGTAGAAGCTATTTTAAAAGACACTAAACAAATTTACCCTTGTGCTGTTTATTTAGAGGGTGAATATGGTTTTAACGATGTAGTCTCCGGTGTTCCTGTAATGCTTGGAGCCAACGGAGCAGAAAAAATAATTGAAATCACTCTCAATGCTGCAGAGCAAGAGATGTTCAAAAGCTCGTGTGCTTCGGTAGAAACATTAATAAAAACGCTCAATAAAAACAAATTTTTTGAAGGAAAATAAGATGAAGACAAGAATTGAAAAAGACACAATGGGTCCTATTGACGTACCAAATGATGCGTATTGGGCTGCTCAGACTCAGCGTTCAATAGAGAATTTTGCTATCGGCGAAGAGACTATGCCGTATGAAATCACAAGAGCATTCTCCTTTCTTAAAAAAGCAGTCGCACTTGTAAATATGGATCTCGGTAAATTAGATGCTAAAAAAGCAGAAGCTATTGCTCAAGCTGCTGATGACATGCTCTCCGGTAAACTTGACGGAAACTATCCGTTAGTTGTATGGCAAACAGGTTCAGGTACACAATCGAATATGAACAATAATGAAGTGCTTGCAAACCGTGCAACGGAAATATTAGGCGGAGATTTTAGAATTGAAAAACTAGTTCACCCTAATGATGATGTAAACAAATCACAATCTTCAAATGATACCTATCCTACAGCTCTCCATGTAGCGGCTGTAATCGCTGTTGAGACGCGTGTTCTTCCTGCAATCGCAAAATTAAAAGCTACTTTAACTGAAAAATCGGCAAAATTTGAGTCAATTGTTAAAATTGGACGCACACATTTGCAAGATGCTACACCGATTACTTTGGGTCAAGAGATTAGCGGTTGGGTAGAGATGCTCAATAAATGTGAAAAAATGGCAAAAGATTCATTAGAACCGGTGCGTGAATTAGCACTCGGAGGAACTGCCGTTGGAACGGGTCTGAATGCGCATCCAGAACTTGGAGAGAGAGTTGCCAAAAAATTATCAGAGTTAACGGGTCACAACTTTATAACTGCTCCGAATAAGTTTCATGCACTCACAAGTCATGACGCTCTAGTTTACTCACATGGTGCTCTAAAAGCTCTTGCAGCGGATATGATGAAAATTGCGAATGATGTACGATGGTTGGCGTCAGGACCAAGATGTGGAATAGGCGAAATAGAGATTCCGGAAAATGAACCGGGTTCATCTATCATGCCTGGAAAAGTAAATCCTACACAAGCAGAAGCTGTAACTATGGTTACATGTCAAGTCTTTGGAAACGATGTAGCAATCTCTATGGGTGCTTCACAAGGAAACTTTCAACTCAATGTTTTTAAACCGGTGATTGCATACAACTTTTTACAGTCATGCAGACTTTTGGCAGATTCAATTGTCTCTTTTAATGACCATTGTGCCGTTGGAATTGAGCCTGTTGTTGATAAAATAGACCATTATTTACATAACTCATTGATGCTTGTAACTGCTTTAAATCCATATATTGGCTACGATAATGCAGCTAAAATCGCTAAGACTGCACATGCCAATAAATCGACACTCAAAGCAACCGCAATTGAGCTTGGTTTATTGACTGCAGAAGAGTTTGATAAATATGTTATCCCAGAAGATATGATTGCGCCAAAAGCGTAACATCCATTTTAAAATAAGGAGAATAAATGAATATACATGAGTATCAGGCAAAACAAATCTTTGCAAAATATGGTGTTCCTACACCAAGGGGTATTATTGCTCATACAGCTGAAGAGGCTGTGGCGAATGCACAAGAGTTAGGTGGAAAAATTTGGGTTGTTAAAGCACAAATTCATGCAGGCGGAAGAGGTCTAGGCGGTGGTGTTAAGCTCGCTCGTTCAATGGATGAAGTGAAACAACTCGCTTCTGAAATTTTAGGTATGACTTTGGTTACACACCAAACAGGACCTGAAGGTAAACTTGTACAAAAAGTTTATATAGAAGAGGGCGCTGATATTGTCGATGAACTTTACTTAGGTGTAGTTCTTGACCGTGCTAAAGAGATGCCTGTAATTATGGCTTCTACCGAGGGTGGAATGGACATTGAAATAGTTGCTCATAACACGCCGGAAAAAATTATCAAAATCGCTGTTGACCCGACTATCGGTTTTCAAGGCTTTCATGGGAGAGAACTAGTTTTTGGTCTTGGAATTACAGATCCTCAAGAGCAGAATAAACTTATAAAGTTTGCAAAAGCTCTTTATACACTTTACATGGAAAATGATGCGGAGATGATTGAGATTAATCCTCTGATTAAAACAGGTTCGGGTGATTTTATGGCACTTGACGGAAAGATGGGTTTTGATGATTCAGCACTAGGACGACATCCGGAAATTGCAGCGATGCGTGATATTTCTGAAGAGGATGCGGATGAGAGAGAAGCGAGTCAGTATGGACTCTCATATATTAGTTTAGATGGTGAAATTGGCTGTATGGTAAACGGTGCCGGTCTTGCGATGGGTACTATGGATACGATTAACTACATGGGCGGAACTCCTGCAAACTTTTTGGATGTTGGCGGTAGCGCAAATGCTCAAACGGTTGCAAAAGGTTTTGAGATTATTCTTAAAAACCCTAAAGTAAAAGCGATTTTTGTAAATATTTTTGGTGGTATCGTTAGATGTGACCGTATTGCAAATGGTATCTTAGAAGCTACAAAACTTGTAGATGTTCATGTTCCTGTAATCGTTCGTCTTGATGGTACAAATGCACCGGAGGCGGCAGAAATTCTTAGAAATGCAAACATTCCAAATGTAATTGCAGCAACAGATTTAGCAGATGGTGCAGCAAAAGCAGTAGCCGCAGCGAAAGGAGAATAATTATATGAGTATATTAGTAAACAAAGACACGAAAGTTATAGTTCAAGGTTTTACAGGGAAAGAGGGCTCTTTTCATGCGGAGCAGTGTTTAGCGTACGGAACTAAAATTGTTGGCG
>JAUSKV010000283.1 GCA_030646745.1 Sulfurimonas sp.
AACAGATTAAAATGTACACAAGTTGTGACCTCATAACTACAATCTACTACATTCTTTCAAAAAAAGATAAACTCAAAGCACTGAGCAGCATTGAGCAGATAAACAAGTTTTGCAAGGTTATAGAGTTTTCAAACAAAGAGATTGAAAAGAGTTGTTCACTTATGAGAGAAAATCCTGAGTACAGTGATTTTGAAGATACTTTGCAATATGTTTTGGCTAAAAAACAAAACTGCGAACTTATTATCTCTAATGATAAAAATTTTTACAGTGATGATTTAGCTATTTTAAGCAGTGAAGATTTTTATAAGCGAGAGATAGAAGGAAAAAACGGATGATAAAAGTATCTTTTTTACTCGTTATCACACTTCTTTTTAGTGCATGTAGCGTAAAAAATTATGAGCAGACCAAAACAAAAATTCTTATTATAAAATCTCCAAAAATCAAGTTTGCAGATATCGGCTACATACGAAACAGCAACGAGAAAATCGAGCTTGAACTTTTTATTGCCGGCAAGTGTATAGACAGAATAAGTGTAAATACTCTTATCTGTGTGAGCGACGGGTGCATGAGTAAAAGCAGTTTTAACAAGGATTATCTGAGTGTTTTTTATGATGAGGATGTTTTGCAAAATATACTTCTAGGCACACCGATTTTTGGCGGTAAAAACAGAGTGAAAACCGAGGATGGTTTTGAGCAAAATATAAGTGATGCACATGTGGAGATAAGCTACAAAGTAACTCCGCATGCGGTCTCGTTTAAAGATAAAAAAAACAATATTATTTTTAATATAAAAGATACGGAATAGTTGACTTTACGCACTTTTAATAAAAGTGCGTAAAACACCTTGAAATTCTCGAAAAATTCATTTTTCGTAGCTTTAGGGGGTAGTAGGGACATTTGTCCCTGCCACTAAAACGGACGCGTTCGTTTTAGTGTGTAACATAATAGAATAAGGAAAGAATAGTGAATAGTAAATTTGTAGGAGCACATGTAAGTGCCAGCGGCGGGGTTTTTAATGCGGTTACAAATGCGGTTGCAATCGGTGCAAAGGCATTTGCACTTTTTACAAAAAACCAGAGACAATGGAATGCGAAACCGCTTGAGAGTGAGACGATTGATAAGTTTAAAAAAGCCTTGCATGAGAGCGGAATATTAGCGAAACATGTACTTCCGCATGACAGTTATCTGATAAATTTAGGGCATCCGGAGGATGAGGCAAGAGAAAAATCTATGGACGCATTTTTGGATGAGGTGCAAAGATGTGAGCTTTTGGGGCTTGACAGACTCAACTTTCATCCGGGAAGCCATCTCAAAAAGATAAGCGAAGATGTTTGTTTGAATAAAATTGCAGAGGCTATGAATATTACTTTAGATAAAACAAGCGGAGTGAGTTTAGTGCTTGAAAACACCGCAGGGCAGGGAAGCAACCTTGGCTGGAGATTTGAGCATTTGGCACAAATCATTGATAAAATCGAAGACAAATCCCGTGTCGGCGTCTGCATAGACACTTGCCACATGTTTACCGCAGGGTACGACATACGAACAAGAGAGGCGTATGACAAAACATGGGCAGAGTTTGAAAAAGTAGTCGGTTTCAGATACTTGATGGGGATGCACATAAACGACTCAAAGCCGGATTTAGGAAGCCATGTGGACAGACACCATTCGCTAGGTCAGGGAAAAATCGGGCTAGATGCTTTTAAATTTATCATGAATGACGAGCGAATGAACGACATTCCTCTGATACTTGAAACAATTGATGAGACGCTCTGGAGTGAGGAGATAAAACTTTTGTACTCTTTTGAAAATTAAGTCTATCTTGTGTAGTATAGGCAAATATAAAAAAACTAGGGATAAATTTATGATAAGAATTAAAATTCAGTACAATAAATCACTCAATGATTTATGTAAAAAATTAGTGTTGCTCTCTATGGCGAGCGCTTCTGTTTTAATGGCAGGCGGGTATAAAATACCGGATACTTCTCTGGATGGAATCGCACTATGCGCGGCAAATGTAGCCCATGCAAGCGGAGCCGATGCAGCCTATTATAATCCTGCAAATATGAATTTTATGAATGATGAGAACACTCTGGAAGTCGATATAATGAGCATTTCTCTGAGCGATATTAACTATCAAGGTTCCTACACAAGCAGTACAACCGGACACGACTTGGATTCCAAAAAAGAGCATTTTTTTCTTCCTTCCCTTCATTATGTGTCAGGTAGCATGAGCGGTACTCGTTTTGGGTTGAGTATATTATCTCCTGCCGGTTTATCTAAGAGATGGGATGCGCAACCTGCACAGAGCAGTGCAGAGGAGTTTACACTTAAAGTTGTTGAGATAAATCCGAGCATCTCTTTTTTGGTCAGTAATAAAGTTTCTGTCGGATTGGGATTTAGAGCGCTCTACTCTGAGGGTGCAGTAAAAGCTTCTTATCCTACCGTTTACTCGCAAGACATGAGCGGAGATTCTATTGATTACGGATACAACGCAGCACTCTCCTATAAACCGACACATGAGTTAGATGTAGCTTTCACATACAGATCACAAGTGAATTTAACGGAAGAGGGAAGTGCAACTCTCTTTTATGATGCAAACGGTCCTGCAGAGGGCGGTGTTGCTCTGAATAGCAAATATGATACGAACGTCATAATTCCGATTCCTGCGACCATTTCATTGGCAACAGCCTATACCTTTCCAACCAAAACAACTTTTGAGTTAGTCTATGAGAGAAACATCTGGTCTGCTTACAGCGAGCTTGATTTTAATTATGCAAGCCCGACTGCTGAAGCTGTTTTTGGCAAATCAAAGCAAAAAAACTGGAATGATACAAACACATTTCGTCTGGGTATTACGCAAAAGTTAGATGAAATCACTCTCATGGCGGGTGCGGTTATAGACAAAACCCCCGTCCCCGTTGAAACAATCGGTTTTGAACTGCCTGATTCAAACTCCCTTTCGGTATCTCTTGGCGGCAGATACCAGATAGCAAAGAGTGTAAACATAGGTTTAGCAGCACTCTACTCCATGCGAGAAGATAGAGAGGTCACCAATGCAAGCCTAGATGGCAAGTTCACAAATTCAAAAGTACTCGCCCTTTCTACTGGGTTAGAATATAAATTTTAAGGAAATTTTTGAAAACATTAGTTAATTTTTTATCGCAAAAGAAGATTGAAGAGTCTGAAATATTTGTGCATCTTAAGTGCAGTCATGATGAGGCTTTGATGCTTCAGAATTTGACGAAAAAGTATGTTGAGGGGCAGGATGATATTTTGATTTTGGAGCTTCTGCAAGATTTGTACCCGACTGAAAAATATAAGCATTTGAGCCATCTCAAAGAGTTGAAAAACCTCTTAGAACTCGGTTGGTTGCATCAGCAAAGTTTTACTCCCATGAAGATGTCAGAGGTCACTCCGCTAGAGCTTTTAAATACAGCGATAGGGCTTACCCCATCATTTTTAAAACTTCTTCAAGACGGAACTCTAGAGAGTGAGTTACCGGATATTAAGCCATACGGCGACCATTTGGAGTACTTGCAAGACCAGTTTTTTAGAATTGAGTTGTATCAAAAGATGAGTGTAATTCGTCAAAATACACATGAACACTCTCTTGGAATTGACAGAATTCAAAATAAACTCAAACTTTTGGAAAAGCGGATTGAAGACCGCATAACACAAACTTCAGAGAGTTTGGTTTTGGACAAATTTTTTAAACAAAAGAAGATGACAAATTATGAGCAGGTAATCTTTATAGCTCTTCTTCGTGAAGAGTACAGCTCCACCGACTCTTCACTCAGAGAGATGAATACTCTGATAGATTTAATCTCTTTTGATGAGTATGAACGCATTAAAAACCGCTCGCTGCTGGAAGACGGCTCCAATCTTATAAGTTCCGGAATAATCGATTACGAGGAGATGTTAAATCCTTTTGGCGGAATTTCAAGAGCGTTTTACATAGTGGATGAGGTGCTTCAGAGTATAATTCATCCGCAAAAAAATAAAAAAGTCCGCCGTTTGAAGTTAAATGCAATTATGGATGAGCAGGATATTTTTGAGCTTATAGAGCCTGAAACTTCGCTTTCGGATGTAGTTTTAAACAAAAAAACAGAAGAGACCCTGCAAAACCTGATGAGACAGGTGGATAAAGAGGTTATAAACCGCCTTGTTGAGTGGGGCGTAAAAGATAAAAAAAGCGGAATCGATGCAAGGATTATTTTTTACGGAGCTCCCGGAACCGGTAAAACCATGACAGCCTACTCACTGGCAAAGTCTTTAAAAAGACAGGTTTTAGCCTTTGACTGCTCAAAAATTCTTTCCATGTATGTGGGCGAGAGCGAAAAAAATGTAAGAAAAATTTTCGACACATTTTACGATTTATGCGAAAAAACAAAAACAGAGCCGATACTGCTTTTAAATGAAGCAGACCAGTTCTTAAGTTCCCGTTCTAGCGGCATAAGTTCGAGTGCCGACCAAATGCATAATCAGATGCAAAATATCTTTT
>JAUSKV010000290.1 GCA_030646745.1 Sulfurimonas sp.
AGTTGCAAGAGAATCAGGAGCATAGCCCACACCAAACTTCTCGAGGCTACTCTCGTAAATACCTCTCTCTTTTAAATAATCGGAAGCTGTTTTGTTTGAGCTGAGAAGATTTTTGTACCACTCATTCACCATGTCCATAAGCTGTGAACGAGGCTTGTTCTGTTTGTTGTCGCTGTAAGAGAGAGAAAAGTTATAGGTTGAAGCAAGTTTTTCTAAGGCTTCAGGATAGCTTAGTTTTTCATACTCCATAACAAATGTGAGACTGTCTCCGCCGACTCCGCACCCAAAGCAGTGGTATATCTGCTTTTGCGGGCTTACTGTAAATGAGGCAGTTTTTTCACCATGGAAAGGGCAGGGAGCTTTAAAATTTGCACCTGACTTTTTCAACTCCACATAGGAGCCAACAACATCAACAATATCAAGTCGTGCTTTTAGGGCTTCTATGGAGTCTTGGGCAATCATGGTTGGAATTATACTTTATAGTGAATTAAATCATTATATTGTGGTACAATTTCAACTCCAAAATTTTAAAGAAAGTGGGTGATGTGATATGCCTGGTATTATACTACGCAGTGATGATAATTTTGATGCATCTTACCGCCGTTTCAAAAAGCAGACTGACCGTAACTTAATCGTTACTGAAGCTCGTGCTCGCCGTTTCCATGAAACAGCAACTGAAAAGCTTAAGAAATTCAAAATTGCTTCTCGCAAAAAAATGCTTAAGCGTCTTTATATGATGAGACGCTACGAATCACGCCTCTAAGCGACAGCCTTCGGGCTGCGTTTAACTTCTTCAAAAATCTCTTTTTTAACTAACTTCAAATATAATCCGCTTATGAGATTCAGAGACATAAAAAAACAATCAAAATTACCAAAAAAAGCGTCGGCATTAGTTGCTGATTATGCAGACTTTTTAGACCGTGCTAAGGCGTTTGTGACCGATATATTTATGATAGGTTTGCCTGTGGCACTCATTATTATGATGATGTTTGGCTACGATGAGACAAAAAGTGCCGGAGCTTTGGATGTTATCGTAAAAGATAAAAAAGCCATTACAAATGCCCCAAATCCTACGGCTTCCATAGTTCAGATAGTGCTTATTATGGGTGTGCATGTTCTTCTGTGGAGAAAAGATGGACAAACACCGGGAAAAAAATTCGCACATATAAAAGTTGTAGATGCTAAAACCCTTAAAGAGGCTTCCCTCTTTAAGCTTATCCTCCGTTTTATTGGCTATTTTGTATCGGTTCTTACGCTTGGATTTTTTTTGGGGCTTTTTAGAGATGATAAAAAAACTCTGCATGATTTACTGAGCGGAACTGCTGTCATTCATACAAAATCATAACCCTTACATGCATAGCAAAGAAGAAGGAAGTACTCTTAAAATGCCGATACTTTTAGGAATTTTTTACTTTTTTTACTTCTCTATCGTCGGTGTTTACATTATTTTCATGCCAAAAGTGTTGGCGATGTCCGGCTACTCTGCAACCGAAATAGGAACTATCTTCGCAGTTGCTCCTTTGGTTCGTTTTTTGCTCCCGTTTGCCTTTACAAGAGGATTAAAACTGAGTGTAAAAACATTTAATGCAGCACTCCTTGTTATGCTGCTGAGTTCTGTCGCTTTTTATTTTTCTCTTGATAATTTTTATAAACTTTTACTTGCAAACACAGGACTTGGAATCGGATTAAGCTTGATCCTCCCATACATCGAACTCATTGCACTGAATCAAATAGGCAAAGAGAAGTATGGCAAGATTAGGCTCTTTGGCTCTGTCGGTTTTGTTTTGGTTGCACTTGTTTTGGTTCGCCTTTTAAGTGAGCCGATTGTAGCCTTAGAATTTTTAGTAATTCTCACTTTTTTAACAGCGATAGTTGCTTTTATAATTGCAAAAGACACAAACAAAACGGAAGATAAAACAGAAGATGTGCAAAACGACATCAACCTCTTCCGTGATTGGAAGCTTTGGCTTGGGCTTACTCTTATGCAGGTGAGTTTTGGAGCCTATTACAATTTTTTTACCATCTATGAAACCGACCATAGCGTGAGTTTGAATATGACAATTTATTTGTGGAGTTTTGGGGTTTTGGCTGAGATTTTTATGCTCTATTTTCAGGGAAAATTGCTCCGAGGAAATCTGCTTCTGATTTTACAGATAACCACTTCTATAACTGCTTTACGTTGGTTTTTGCTATTTTTGTTTCCGCAAAATCTTTGGATACTCTTCTTCTCTCAAACGCTCCATGCGTTGAGCTTCGCACTTTTTCACTCTGCGGCAATCAGCTATCTTTTTTATCTTTACAAACACAAACCGCTTGCACAACAGTTTTTTTCAGGAATCAGTTACGGTTTGGGCGGATTTAGCGGAGCGCTTCTTGCCGGGTACATTTATGAGTTTTACCCGAAATATCTCTTTTTAAGCTCAGCAGCTCTTGCACTCTTAGCATGTTGGTTTTTGTATGTGTGGAGCAAAAAGAGTTTAATATTTGCACGGGCTGATAATAGTTAAAAATCCATAATCAAGTTGGCTGCAAATGTTCTATCTCCCCTTTGTGTATCTTGTGTAGGTAGATTTACATAATCAATTTTATAGCTTACACCGGCTGATAAAATATCTGTAATCTTATTTGTAAATGCCGTTTTAGAATATACAAAGAAGTTGCTTACATCTAAAAACTCTGATCTGTAGCTAAGTTCTTGAGTAAATTTTAGGTTTTCAACTATATTTCTTTCGTAAAGAGCTTTGGCTCTGTAGGAAGCGTAAGCCCTTGTATTTCCGATGTCAGTGCTTGCTATAGCAATACTCCCTGTGTTTGGATAGGGAATTTCATTTCCAAGAGAGTCGTAATTTACATCTGCTCTCTTATCTTTTGCATAAAGAATATTTCCCTCAAGCGTTAGTTTATGCTCTTGTGTTTTAAAAAGCTTATGTTTCGCACTCGGACCTGTATAAAACTGATAATCAAAACTCGAAAATTTATCCTCTTTGTATCCGACTAAATAACCAAAAGAGAAGATGTCCGTAACATCATAGTCGTAAGAGAGCTCTGTAAGGTATTTATTTTTATTTTCCACATTCTTATTTGTGCTGTATTGCCCATCTAACATGAGTTCAAAAACATGTTGATTCCAACCCTTTTTTGCCTTTGCGTCAAGACTTACGGCTGTAGTTGTACTGGTGCCCTGTGTGTTAACATAGCCAAGTTCTGCATGGGAGACAAGATTGTTGTCTGATTCTTTTGCCATGACAAAAGAGCTTAGCAATAGGGCTGTAAAGAGTACTTTCTTCATTCTATCTTTTCCTTATATGCACTTTGCAATAGTTTTGTTGTTCTCGTGTTGCGTGAGTGCAAATGAGAATCCCTTTTCATCAAATGCAAGTTTTACGACTTCGAGCATGTCTGAACAGACGTTTGTATAATTTTCGGTTGCTACCCAAACTTTAAACGCCAGATTTACGCTGTATTGAGTAAGCTCATGCACCGCAACCAAAGGAACAGGTTGGCTTAAAACTCTTGCATCCTTACGAATAATATCCATTAAAATCTCTTTTGCTGCTCTTAAATCATCGCCGTAGCCTATGCTGAAGATAAGCTCAACTCTTCTCTCATGTCTGTTTGAAAAGTTTGTGATATTTTTGCTTATAATCGTTGAGTTAGGTATTGTGATAGTACTTCTGTCCGCGGCTTCTAGGATAGTTGAGAATAAATTTATCTCTTTTACATTTCCGGTTGCTCCGGCGGTTTCGATTAAATCTCCGATTTTGAAGGGTCTAAAAACTATTATAATAATAGCAGCACCGATGTTTGAGAGGGAATCTTTGAGTGCCAGACCAACTGCTAAAGATGCCGCACCAAATACTGCTAAGAAAGAGGTTGTATTGACGCCGATAGTACTTAAAGCGGCTAAAACAACCATAACGATGAGTAAAAAATAGATAACACTATTGGCAAATTCTACTAAAGTTTGATCAACATCAGCCGTTTCCATCAGACTTTTTGTAATCATCGCAATTTTCCTTGCAGCCCACTTTCCGATAATAAAGATAAGAATTGCTGCAAAAATTTTTAATCCGTATTCGCTAGCATATAGCATTAACATGTCTGAGTATTTTGATAGATCCATGCTATTTCCTTTGATTTATTTAAGAAATTGTAGCTAAAAGCTTTTATTTTTTATGTCTTTTACTATGGCGAGCTATTTTGTGGTATAGCTAATCATCAAAAATTGTCATATTTTTTCTCCAATACCCTCTGCCGCCTTTGAGTGAAATGCAGTAATGATGTGGAAACTTTTTTTTGTACTCATCTATTCTATAGAGTGTTGATTTTCCACTATCGCAGTAAAAAACAAAAACACTCCCATGCGGCAGTTTTGTCATCTCGTAAGGATTATAAGTCATTGTTTGTGCATTTTCAATAGGAGATAAAATAGTATCGATTAGAAAAATTTTCACTCCAATCTCTTGAAGCTTTTTTTTGTTTTGCAGGTACTCTTTTTGTGTCCATTCGTTAGGAAATTTCATCTTAAACCTCTCATATATTTGCAGAATTATATAAAAGAAGTTTGAGTTGCAGATTAATTTTCTTTTTTGATTTATATATTTAACGCATGAATTTTAATTTTAAAAGAATAACACAAAAAAATATCTGCTCAAAGTCATATTCCACATGCTGGCATGTGGAAAAGGGCATAATTTAACTTGAGTATATTTATAGGTTAAAAGTTCTCCCAAACATCACCGTGTTTCTTCGCACCTACAATTGCTTTAGTATTTGTATTGGCATGATGTTGTGTTACTACTGCAGGTCTTGCAGCTTGTGTTTGTGTTTGTCTATTTTGTAAAGATGTATTTATTTTATCTTTTCCTACAAACTCTTTAGATAATGCATCTTGAACCA
>JAUSKV010000291.1 GCA_030646745.1 Sulfurimonas sp.
AACAGAATTAATGCAAATTGTTCAATCAGCAGATGATAGAAATAATAAAATAAATAAACTTGTCTCGAATGCAGATAAATTCGGAGGTGTTGTTCTAACTTTATTAGGAAAATTTGCATAAAAATACTTATTTACAGTCCCAACCATTTCCTTCAAAACGGAAACGGACACCTAAAAAACTACAGAATTCTCTATGAGAATGATTTTACAGATAGTTTTTTAGCCCCTATTTATGATGTCATTACAACAACCATCTATATAAAAAACGATACACTTGCCCTAAAAATGAGTGATACAAAACTTTGGTGAAAAGAAAAAACATACAAAAATTTTGCAAAACAGAGTTGTGATTTATCAAATAAAGAGTACGAAAATATCATTCATGAGTGTCAAGAAGCGCTTAACATAACCAAAAAAGAGATAGACATATTTGAAAGGATGCTATCGTGTTACAATTTTTAGAAAAACTGAGTACATTTTGGAGAGAAACAATTTAAAAACCATCTTTAGCACCCAAGGGCATTTATCACTGCGTTCATTTTTGAGACATTTGATTGCATTCTTATCCTAGATTTACATTAATTATGTAAGAGCAGTAGCAAAATATACTCGCCTCTGAATCCACCTTGCAACACTTCTGCAAATAATAAAACAACGAAGAAATCAATAAAAATCATCATAAATATAGTAAAAAATTGATGCTATGTTTTTTTATAAAACATTCCAGTATAAGTAATTTTGATTTAAATGTGACAGTATCTGTGACGGCAATTGAGTAATATGTTACATATAAGAGTGGTCATACAAATTATGCTTTATTCAAAGTTGTTGGAGTTCAATAAATTGTCAATAATCCATTTATTGTAGTTGGTCAAATTCAAGAGTTATGATGTGTTAGGAATATTAAATTTTAAATCAAACTATTTAATAGTACAAAGGGAAAATGCTTACTTTCAACAATCAAACAACACAAAAAATAGTTGATTTTATTATTAAGATTGGTATTTCTGTTCATAAGGAGATGATAAATGAAAAAACATTTCTTCCTGGCATACTTGTAAAAAATGGTGGATTAGTAGTTGATGAAGATAAATTGTGCTATCCAGGTGATCTTTTACATGAGGCAGGACATTTAGCAACACTTTTACCGGAAAAAAGAGCAACTGTTTATAATGATGTAAGTAAAAATGCAGGAAACGAAATAGTCACTATAGTCTGGTCCTATGCAGCAGCTATACACCTCGATATTAATCCACATGTAGTCTTTCATGATAATGGTTATAAAGGAGACTCAAAATGGCTTGTAGAGCACTACCAAGGTGGAGGGGAAATGGGAATACCACTTGTGGAGTGGATGAATCTTGCATATTCAAAAGAGCGTGCATATAAAGAAAATGAAGAGCCATTCCCAGTAATGCAACAGTGGTTAAGAGCATGAGTAAAAATCAAAGTTTTTTAAAGTTGCCATTCGAGTTTGATGTTGCTACATTAATGCATGATTTGGCTTTAGTTCCACTGGATGCTTGGACAAATCATCCAAATACAAAGGCCTATAGTGGCTCTTGGCTTGCAACATCGCTTACTTCAACAAATGGAGATACTAAAGAGATTGTAGCAATAGAAAATCAAAAGTATCAAGATACACCACTACTTAAAAAAACTATTTACATAAAAAGTGTCATAAATACCTTTCAAACAAAAATAGAGGCAGTTCGTTTCATGAAGCTAGGTGCAAATTCTATTATTAAAGAACATACTGATAGAGGATCTTGTTTTGATGATGGATATGCACGTATCCATATTCCTATAACTACAAACAGTGATGTAGCATTCATATTAAATGGCATAAAAACAAAAATGGATATAGGCAAATGTTACTACATAGATGCAGACGCTCCACACAGCGTGGTTAATTTAGGACATAGCGACAGAGTTCATCTTTTAATAGATTGTCACATAAATGAGTGGATGAAAGATATATTTAAAAAAGCAGGATTTATAGAAACTGCATATAAATATGGAAGCAAAGATGTCACAGATGAAAATATCGATGATATTATCGCCTCTTTTCAAGCTATGAATACAGAAGTTTCATTAAAAATGGCGCAAGAACTTGAAGATAAAAAGGATTTAAATGTTTCTTAATCAAATTGTTTTGCCGGAGTGTAATGCAATGGTTAAATATGCATGGGGCTCTGGTTTAAAAGTACCCGATGAGATAGTTGAAAATCTTCAAAAGTGTGAATGTAAAATATACGCAACCGACGATTCTACACAACAAAAAGACTCAAATTTATCTGAGTGCATTGTTTTACTAAATAAAACACATTATCAGCTTAGTAAAATCGTTGCACCTGCTAAACCAAACACATTAGCATTATTTGATAAAGAAGAAAAAAATCAATTTTTGATATTTCTAGGACCTGTTCCCTTGATTCGTCGTATGATAGTAATTGCAATTTTGTCGTTAGTTGCATTGATTGGATTAAGCGCATCCACATATGTTAATGGCGATCCTAAATCATTTGGACTAACCACTAATTCCGGCATGTCGTTATTGATTAATCAACTGTTTTTAATGAGTGCAGCATCAATTGGGACATCATTTGCAGCTCTGTTTCAAGTAAATGATTATATTAAAAATGCAACATATAATCCAATGTATGAATCAACATATTGGGTGCGTTATATTTTAGGATTATTAGCAGGGACCATGTTGGCTACACTTATTCCAATAGAAAGTATCGGAGATGCAAATAATACGACTTACGGATTTGGTCAACCGCTTTTATCGCTTATGGGTGGATTTTCTGCATCAGTTGTATTTCGTATATTAACAAGATTAACTACAGCTATTGAGTCGATTTTTAAAGGTGATATAAAAGAGATTCTTGTCTCTAATGAAATCACAAACAATATGAAAATTGAACAACAAAATATTCAAGTCAAATTGCAGCTACTAAATCAGCTTAAAGACCTTCAAAGCAAAATGAATTCAGGAAGTGATACAAAAGCATTGATTGATGAACTCAATAAGATACAAAATCAGTTATTGAATGATGATGAAAAATAATCTTTTAGAAACCTTGGAAAGGATTAAAAATGTCTATATTTAGATTAAGCCAACAACAAGTGGAATTACATCGTAGATTTATGGGACTTGTTCTAAGACGAGCTAATACATCAGAATGTGACAAAGAAGAGGCAAAAAATAATCAAAAATAAACTTCTTTTATAACCCATTTTCGTTTGCAGTGAACGGTCATTGAGAGGAAGCATGACGAAGCAATCTTAGTTTTGCAAGAACTCTATTTAAGTGTGACGCTATCTGTGACGGAAATTGAGTATAGTTATTAAAATATCATTGCTTTAAAAACGATTCTCTAATTAATAGAGATTTTAAGAGTGATATTAAAAAAAACATAGGAGTCATTAATGAATGTTCAAGTTAATTTAGGTAAAAGCACAACAAATAGCAAAGATTTTGCTATAAACTTTCCAAAGCCTTTTACTCCGCCACCGGTTGGAATTCCATTTCAAGTCATAGTACTGGCTACTGTTGTACTAGATGGTACAAACTACCCTCTAAACAAATATACGGACAATTTTGTCGCAACAGTGGGTAATGTAACAAATACAGGCTTTACGGCAAGAGTGACAAGAATAGATAGTAAGGAAAATACAGGTTGGGGTATGAACCTAAACCTAAATTATATAGCTACTACAAATACATTATTAAATCAAGGAGAATAGTATGGGGGAATGGTTTTTAGGAGAGATAAGATTATTCGCATTTAATTTTATTCCACAAGGTGGATGGGCAGCTTGTGAGGGGCAGATATTGCAGATTAATTCCAATCAAGCATTGTATGCATTGATTGGTACTCTTTATGGTGGAGATGGCAAGGCTACATTTGCATTGCCGGATCTAAGAGGTAAGGTAATCATAGGTGATGGCAAGTCAAGCTCATCAGGTATCACTAGAGTAGTAGGTGCAAATGGTGGTGCAGAGACAGTAACACTATCTTCTAACAACCTACCGGCTCACATTCACTCTATCACAGCGTCTGCTGCTACGACAGCCACGGGCGACCTAAAGGTACTAAATGATAATGCAAACTCAAGCGACGCTACGACGGCAGTATCGATAGCATCTAAAACAAATACTGGGGCAGCTATGCTCACATCGGCACCTACTACTACGGTAATGAAAGGTGCTATTACAAATATACAAGGTGTATTCCCATCTGCTACTAATGTAGCAGGTAATGCTATCCCGGTAAGCGTAATGCAACCATACTCAGTGCTTAAATATTGTATAGCAATTAATGGCATTTTTCCACAAAGAGCATAATAAAAGAGAGGTTTTATATGAATGAATATTTTTATATAGGTGAGATTAAAGCATTTCCATACGCAAATTTGCTAATAGAAGGTTGGTTGCCTTGTGGTGGTACTATATTGCCTGTCAATAGTTATCAAGCACTATATGCTGTGATAGGTCGTAATTTTACAGATAATAGTGTGTCAAATTCACAATTTGCACTACCAAACATAAATGGCAGAGTGCCTGTATCATCAGGTGCTGCACAAAGTGGTTCTGTATATACTTTTGCTAAGAGTAATGGTAGCGAGAGTGCGGTATTGTCAAATAACAATATTGCACACGCTCATACTTTAACATCAAGTATAACTGGCGATTTACTCGTAAATAGTAATAAAGCTAATAGTGGCGACCTAGCTACTGCTGTTGCATTTGCATCAAAGGCAGCAGTTGGAATGAGTGGTAATCTTGCATTAGGTACGAGTAGTACAAATCAGCTAAAAGGTGTAGCCGTAAATTTACCGGTTAGCAAGGCTGTACCAAATGCTACAAATGTAGCAGGGACACAGACTCCTAGTGCATATAGTATATTAGAGCCGTTTTTGGCTATGCATTACTATATATGTGCACAAGATGGTGTTTTTCCGGTTAGAGAAGATTGATTAGAACTCTTGCATAACTAGGGAAGTACGACTTTAGTCGTGCCTAATTTAGGTGAGGCTAAAGCCACACATCCAAGGTTATGCAAGAAGTTTATTATATTACCAAAAACAAAACCCTCTAAGAGGTGTCTTTGCCATAGGAATCATTGCTTTTCTTTACAAACGCAGATTGGCGTTTGTTCATCAATAGTATATATACGAAGTGAAGAAGGATTCGAAAGTGCGTACTTATAGGCTTTTATAAATAGATTCTAGCTACTGTTTCTACTGGAATCTCTGTGTGAAAGTTGAGTGATTAAATCCATCGAAATAAAAATAAAAAAGGAGAATTAAAATATGAAGTTATTGACAAGTGGCAAAATTTTATCTAAAAAGCTATCACTATCGATAGTTGCGGCAACTTTATTAGTTGGAAGTTTAAATGCAAAAGAGGTCGTTTTTATAGACAAAAGTATAAGCGATTATCAAACAATCACAAAAGAATTAAACAAAAATTATTATCTAATCGATAAATCTCAAAATGGTTTAGTTCAAATTTCAAATATTTTACAAAATCAAAAAGATATAGAAGCAGTTCATATCATCTCACATGGAAATAGTGGAGAACTACTATTAGGAAATAGCAATATAAACTCTACGAATTTAAATAGATATGCTCATGAACTAAAAACCATCAAAGAGTCTTTAAAAGAAAACGGCGATATTTTACTTTATGGTTGTAATGTAGCAAGTGGGCAAAAAGGTGAGGAGTTTATAAACTCTTTAGCTACTCTAACAAAAGCAGATATCGGAGCTTCTACAAATCTAACTGGAAATGCTAAGCTTGGCGGAGATTGGGTGTTGGAGAGTGGTGTAGGTAGTGTTGAGACAAGTAGTTTTGTCGCTACCAACTACGATCAGGTTTTAGCAACTCCGGCAGATCAAAATTTTACTTCGCAAACTTGCGAATTTAAAGGGTCATTAGTCACGATTGATGGTATGGTTTATAGTCTCAATACTGCTGCAGGAGATCAGATAGCGACTTGTGACCAATACAATATGGGTACATTTGAAAGATATTTTGTCATTCAGGATAACTCAACTGATATGTGGCTCCTCTTTAATACAGATGAAGGTGGAGCAGCAAGCCCTGATGGATCGGATCCTATTAGTACTTCTACGATACCGAAAGGGCTGGTAGATTTTCGTATATCTTCAAATGACGGTTCAGAGTTTAAATTGGCATCCATGGAAGCTGATGTCGGTGCTCATGTCGCATCTGTGGATACAACCCTTACGGTAAAAGGGTATAAAGATACTGTAGAAGTAGCTTCAGACACGATTGACTTTAGTGCAAGTGATTCGTCAGGTTCGGTGACTTATACAAGAAAGATTGCGACTACGGTTGGGACGGATATGGCTGGGCGGGGCGGCACATTGACATTTGACTCTAGCTGGGGTAACATAGACGAAATCCGTTTTACAGGCTCAAGTGCATCTGAATGGGGAATGTTGGTTGTCGATAATTTAGTTTTTGTTGCTCCAGTTGCTAGCGACATCATCGCCCCAACCCTCTCAGCCACAGGTTCTAGCGCACTAGCCCAAACAACAGCAACAGTAAGTGCGACTTCAAACGAAACAGGCACCATGTATTATGTTATCACAACAAGTGCAACTCCTCCATCAAACACACAAGTAGTCGCAGGACAAAACGACGGTGGAACTGCCGCAGTAAAATCAAGTAGCGATGCAGCCACAGCAGCCACACAAAAAGACTTCTCCGTAACAGCTCTCACGGCAGGAACACTCTATTATGTCTATTTCGTAGCAGTCGATGCAGCTAGCAACAAAAGTACAGTCGGAAGTGCAAGTTTTACAACCGTATCTGCAAACTCCGCTCCAACCATAACAGGAGCAGTAGCAAGTCAAGCAGTAAACGACACAGTGACACTTTCACCATTTAGTGCAGTAGCTTTAGCAGATACAGAAAACAATAATCTCTCTATGACTATCACTTTAGATACCAATGCCAAAGGGGTATTAAGTGGAACAGGACTCAGTGGAACGGGACCTTATACACTAGCAAGTGATACGATAGCAAATGTACAAAGTAAACTAGGAGCTTTGGTATTTAACCCCGCAGACAACCGTGTAGCTCCGGCGAGCACAGAAACAACCACTTTTACAATCACAGCCAATGACGGCACATCCAACTCCACACCCAATACAACGACAACAGTCATAAGCA
>JAUSKV010000297.1 GCA_030646745.1 Sulfurimonas sp.
AATCGTAAAAAAAAGAGATGCCATCTCTCGTATGGGCTGTTATGAGTTTTCCAATATTGTTGAAGATTTAAGAAATGGGCAAGATGCTTCACTTTTGGCAAATAAAATTGTAAAACTGCTTGCACAACCTATTACCATTGACGAGCATGTACTCTATATTTCAAGCAGTATCGGAATAAGTATCTATCCAGATGATGGTGTCTCATCTGGAAACCTTATAAAATATGCAGATGCAGCCATGTATAAAGCAAAAGATGAGGGAAGAAATAACTTTCAATATTATAGTGCCGAGATGACAGAGCTGGCATTTGAGAGAGTTATGATGGATACCTCTCTTAGAAAAGCACTGAAGAATGGGGACTTTGTAGTCTATTATCAGCCTCAAGTGAATGGTGAAAGTGATGAGATTACAGGAATGGAAGCACTTGTAAGATGGAAGCATCCTACAATGGGGTTAGTTCCTCCATCAAAATTTATTCCTCTAGCCGAAGAGACGGGAATGATAATCCCCTTAGACCAGTATGTTATGAGAACTGCCATGAAGCAAATGGTGCAATGGCATAATCAAGGGCTAAAACATGGAGTTGTAGCACTGAACCTAGCCATAAAACAGCTCAATCAAAAAGATTTTATTCCAATGCTAAAAAGAATGCTGGAAGAGACAAAATGTAAGTCGGAATGGATAGAACTAGAGGTGACAGAGGGTCAGATTATGACCAATCCAGACGAAGCAATAAAAATATTAAAACAGATTCATGAGATGGGAATTAGGCTGGCAGTCGATGATTTTGGAACAGGCTACTCCTCTCTCTCCTATCTAAAACGACTCCCAATTGATAAACTCAAAATTGATCAATCCTTTATAAGAGACCTTCCTGAGGATGAAGAGGACGCGGCTATTGCAAAAGCTATCATTGCCCTTTCAAAAAGTTTAAATCTTAGAGTTATTGCAGAGGGTGTTGAAACACAAGAGCAAAAAGAATTTTTAGTTGCCAATGGTTGTAACCATATTCAAGGCTATTTTTATGCTAAACCAATGTCTGCATCAGAGATGGGTGAAGTTTTAAAAAATGGTTTCAGCTCTTAAACCTTTTACTCTCACAAACAAAAATGTTACAAATATTCAATCAATATTATTTTTATAGTTTTGATGAAATAAAAAAAACTAGGATTAATTGATTATTCGATAGAGTACGCAAATACAAAAAACAACAGGAGAAAAGAATGGCTACTTTTGAACAAGAGAGTTTAGATTATCACAAAGCAAAAAATAAATTTGATACTAATGGAAAAATTGGTACTTTGATTACAAAACCGTGTGATACGATTGCAGAATTAGCGATGGCTTATAGCCCAGGTGTTGCATACCCATGTTTAGAGATTGAAAAAGATATTGAAAAAGCATACGATTATACAAATAAAGGAAATTTAGTAGCGGTTATCTCTGATGGCACAGCAGTTTTAGGTTTGGGTGATATCGGTCACTTGGCCGGTAAGCCGGTTATGGAGGGTAAATGTGTTCTTTTCAAATCATTTGCTCATGTGGATGCCATTGATATTGAAATTAACTCTAAAGACACAGAGGTAATTATTGCTACTGTTGCTGCGATTGCAGATACATTCGGCGGGATTAATCTTGAAGATATCGGAGCACCAAAATGTTTCGAAATCGAAGAGCGTCTTAAAGAGATTTGTAATGTTCCTGTTTTTCATGATGACCAACATGGAACAGCGGTTATTACAACTGCCGGTTTAATTAACGCACTTGAAATGTCCGGCAAAAAAGCTGAAGATTTGAAAGTAACTGTTATCGGTGCAGGTGCAAGCGGTATCGCATGTGCAAAAATGTACAAGCAGCTAGGCGTTAAAAACATCACAATGTTAGATTCAAAAGGTGTTATTCACTCCGGAAGAACTGACTTGAATGCACAAAAATTAGAGTTTGCATTTGATACACCTGACCGTACTCCGGAAGATGCAGCAAAAAATGCAGATATGATTTTGGGTCTTTCAGGTCCTGAGCAAATCACTCAAGATATGGTTCGCTCAATGGCAGCTAACCCAATTATATTCGCATGTGCAAACCCGACTCCGGAAATTATGCCTGACCTTGCAAAAGCAGTTCGTGACGACCTAATTATCGGAACAGGAAGAAGCGATTTTTCTAACCAAGTAAACAATGTTCTTGGTTTTCCGTTTATCTTCCGTGGTGCATTGGATGTTCGTGCAACTAAGATTACAGAGAATATGAAAATGGCAGCGGCTCGTGCTCTGGCAGCGTTAGCAAAAGAGCCGGTACCTGATTATGTAAAAAAAGCACACAACCGTGCTGAGATGACATACGGTAGAGAGTATATTATTCCATCCCCATTTGACAAAAGACTTTTGGTATGGGTTTCATCAGCAGTTGCAGCCGCAGGTGTTGCAGATGGTGTTGCACATGTTAAAGATTTTAATCTTGACGCATACAAAGCAAAACTTCAAGATATGGCAGATAACAGCTAGTTCATTTTGATGTTACGCACTAAATGAGCAAAGCCCATTTAGTGGCAGGGACGAATCGTCCCTACAACCCCCTAAAGCTACCCGTATCTTTCGGATACGGGAGAATTGGTGACGCCTTGTTTGCACAAGTGCATGTCAGTTAAGAATTTCCCTTTAAAATGTAAGCAATAGTAATTTTAAACTCTTTTGGAAAAGTAAAGAGTGTTTTGTCAACCTTGATTGGAAAACTTTTTTCTATCGCCTCAATTGCTGATTTTTCAAAAATAGATTTGCCTGAGAGAAGTTCTATATTTTCTACATTGCCATTTTCTAAGATGCAAAATTTCATCTCAATATCCCCTTGAACTCCTCTTCTTCTGGCACTCTCTGGGTAGGATTTATTTTTATTGATGCGCTCTCTTAGACCTGCGAAGAAGCTGTTTTGTTTCTCTTCTAGCTCCTCATTTACCATTTCTTTTTTTTCTATGCTGTTTTCGTTGTTTTGAGAAGTGGTTTTTGAAACAGTGTTTTCGGTTTTTTCTTCCTTAGCAAACTGTTCTTGTTTTGGCTCTTCTAGTGGGGTAGCTTTGAAATGCGTAAGCGGAATCTCTTTTATTATTTTTTTTGGTTCTGTTTTAGCGATAGGTTCTTTTTTTATCTCTTTTTTCGGCTCACTTGTTGTAGGTGCTTTGGCTTCTTTTGGTTCTTCTTGTTGTAAATTTAATAGTGAGACTTTTACAACTTTTGTACTCTCCATTTCACTTTTTGCTTCGCAACGCTCACTATTTAAAAAATAGAAGAGTGTTGCAATAGTTGCAGCATAGATTGTAGAACTAATCAAAAAAGAGGATACATATCTGCTCATAGGTTCACCTTTAAACCCTGTTTTCTACAATCACTTTGTGTCGTGGTGCATGTAGCTTGAATGCGTTG
>JAUSKV010000300.1 GCA_030646745.1 Sulfurimonas sp.
ATAAAAATACTCCTTTATAAATTTCTTCATCAAATCCTACTATAACTTTATCTTTAAACTCTACTACGGGTCTTTTTATAAGCAGATTTTCTTTGCAAAGCCACTCTTCTTTGGCTTTGTCGTCTAGGTTTAGCTCTTTAAGGTTGAATTTTTTGTATGTTGTGCTTTTTGAGTTGAAGAGGGTTTTTATATCCACACGTTTTAGCCATGAAGAAACTTTATCGCTAGAGATTTTCTCTACCTTAAAATCGTGTAATTCGCACTCTATATTATGTGTTTTAAAAAATGAGAGTGCTTTTTTTACACTGCCGCAACTCTTAATTCCATAAACTTTTATCATTTTTCTATTCTATGATTTTTGGAACTATAAAGAAGTGGTCGGCACTTTGCGGCGCATGTCTTAAAATATCATCGCTTATTTGCGCGTCACTTACAACAACATCTTCTCTAAGAAATGTACTTGCGTCGCTCATGGCAAAGGTGTCATCTACTCCATCGGTATTTAATTCGCTCAAATTGTCAACAAAACTGACAATTTCAGAGAGCTGATTTATAATTTCTTCCCTTTTATCATCCGAAACTTTTAAAAAAGAGAGCTTTTCAAGTTTTGTTAATAGTGCATCATCTACTTGCATGTAATAGTCCTAGAAGTTTAAATTTGTAAAATTGTAACAGAAAAAAGATGTGTGTTTGATGAAACTTTAACAAACTATGCGATATTATTTTGCACATTTAAAATACGATGATATGAGACTTCTTGCAAAACTGTAGGAAGTTCTCTGCCTCTTGGAGGCAAGCTTTAGTGCCATAGCGGCTAGCGTAGCAAAATGGACGAGTTCATTTTGCGTGTAAAATATAGAAAAAGGAAATATTTTTGAGCTTTAGAAATGATGTGGATATGGTTAAAGAAGAGCTAAGCTCTGAAGAAAAGTTTTTTGAAAAAGCTGTTATAACTGAAAGATTTGTTAAAAAATACAAAAATGCGATAATAGGCTCTTTTGCAGCAGTTGTTGTGGTTGCTTTTGCGAATATTGCTTATGATGTTAATAAGCAGAACAAAATAGAGTCTGCGAACAAAGCTCTCTCAGAGCTTTTTAAAGATGCAAATAATAGTGATGCTCAAGCAGAGCTTAAATCGTTAAGTCCAAGTTTACATGATGTTTGGCTCTACTCAAAGGCAGTGGCAGACAAAGATTTGGCTGCATTAGAAAAACTTAAAGATTCAAAAGCAATGCTGATGGGTGATTTGGCCTCTTATGAGATAGCACAAAACACAAAAGATGCTGCGAAGTTGGATACTTATGTTTTGGAACAAAATGCTGTTTATAAAGATTTGGCACAGGTTCAGAGTGCTGTATTGCTTATGAATGAAGGCAAAATTGAAGCTGCTCATCAAAAACTCTCTCTAATCGGCGAACAATCACCACTGAACAATATAGCAAAAGCATTGCTTCATTATGGTGTGAAGTAAATTTTGAAAAAGTTATTTTTACTATTTTTAGCGCTTTTTGCACTTTTTTTTAGTGCATGTAGCACAAAGAAAGTTTTTGAGCCACAAGTAGTTGCAGGTAACTGGGATAAACATGGCAGTTTTGATGATAAAGTTGTTGATATTACTTCAAGTGTAGCACTGTTAGAAAACCGTAAAGTTTTAGCAAAAGATAAAGTTATAGAGATAGAAGTTGTAGAGTCATACAGACTTTTGGCAAGCAGCGATGGCTGGATAATAAGCTCTACAATTGATGGCAAGCTGATGCTTCAATATATTGCAGATAATAAAATGGTTGAGAAGTTTGACCTTAAAAAAACGATAGCGAGTGCCAGTGTAAAAAATGACATGTTAGCAGTTTTGTTTGCTGATAATGAGATGGCGCTTTACTCTATAGGGAGTAAAGAGTTACTTTTAAAAGAGCAGGGTGATGCCGCTTTAGCAGTTGATTCTAGAATTGTCAGTCCGCACTTTATGGGAGAATTGGTTCTCTTTCCGACTCTGGATGGAAAAGTTGTTATTGTGAATATGAAATTAAAGAAAAAACTGAGAACTATTATTGTTTCATCAGAAGAGCATTTTAATAACATTATATATTTTGATGTAATAGAGAATAAAATAGTAGCAGCAACCGGTCATAAAATACTCTCCATGTCCACTAAAGAGGAGAGAGAACCCTATGAGATTAGAACTATCGTTTATGATAATAAGGATATTTTCCTAACTACAAAACAGGGTGAGGTTGTCTCTGTTACGCCTGACCTAAAATTAAATGCAAAGACAAAATTTCCTTTTGCCCACTTTTTGGGAATGATTGTTAAAGAAGACAAAGTATATCTTTTGGAAAAAGAGGGGTATATTATAGAACTTAGTAAAGATTTTAAAGAGCAGAAAATATATAAGGTTAGTTTGGCAGACGGATATGTCTTTGCAGCAGATAAGATATTTTATATAGATGATGAGTATATCTCGGTTGAGTAACGAGCTAGAAGCCTACTTAGAATATATTAGTGTTACAAGAGCGCTTAGTAAGAAGAGTGTAGAAGCTTATAAAAGCGACCTGCAGATGATAGAAAAGGAGCTCAAAAAAGCGCTCATTACACTGGACTCTAAAACTCTTTTAAGCATCCTCTCAAAATATAAAAACAGAAGAACCCTCAACAGAAAATTATCTTCGGTAAATGCTTTTTTTGACTTTTGCTATAAAAGTCAGTTTTTAAACGAGCAGACAAAATTAAAACTCTCAAAAATCCCTAAACTTCTTCCAAAATATTTATCCTATTCAGAGATACAAAATGCACTTAAAACCATAGACAGAAGTTCGTGGATAGGACTTCGTGATTATGCTTTGATACTCTTTTTATACGCAACAGGTGCTAGAATTAGCGAATGTTTGGCGTTAGCAAGGGATGATATTGAGGGTGAGTGGCTGCATATAAGACATGCGAAGGGTGAAAAGGAGAGAATGGTTCCAATTGCAAAAGTCTCTAAGCTTGCAATTGATGAATATCTGCGTGAGTTTAAATATGAAAAAGAGTTTGTTTGGTGCAACTACAAAGGTGAAAAGTTGAGTAGAATCTCCGCCTTTAAAATAACACAGAAATATCTCGGTGTATCGCCCCATGTCCTTCGCCACTCCTACGCAACATCTTTGATAATCGGCGGAGCAGATTTACGGGTTGTTCAGGAA
>JAUSKV010000301.1 GCA_030646745.1 Sulfurimonas sp.
TGCATTATCTAAAGAGTTTGTAGGAAAAGATAAAATAAATACATCTTTACAAAATAGACAAACACAAACACAAGCTGCAAGACCTGCAGTAGTAACACAACATCATGCCAATACAAATACTAAAGCAATTGCAGGTGCGAAAAAACATGGTGATGTTTGGGAGAACTTTTAAATTTCCATATGCCAGAGTATGGCATGTGGATTAACCCTCTGGTATTAAATCAGGTATTAACTTAGAAGCAAAAAATGTATTGAGTTTTAATCTTAACAAGCCTCTTGGTGAGTCAGATTCTAAATACTCCATATCTAATAAAGTTTTTACGAGGGTATAAGCAGTTTTTTTGCTTTTACTGATGATTTTTTCAACTTCGCCTCTTTGGACTTCGCCTTTTATAAGAAGTGTATTAAACAACATTTCACTATATTTTGGCAGTGGTGCTATGCTATACATTCCTTTTTGTGAGAGTTCTACAAATGTGTTTATTCTATGGTTAAGCGTAGATAAACTGAGACTTTTACTCATAAATGTTATCTGATCATGTGCTACTTCTAACATGTATTTTAGATATTATTGTAAACCTCTTAGTGATAGTTCTCCTCCTCCATCCGTTGCACCTTGTTTAATCATATCTGCAAGCGATAAATGCTGTTGATAATTTTTTACATCTCTAGCAAGACCTCTTGATATATTCCATAGTCCATAGCCATCTAAGCCCATAGCAAAAAGCATCGCATCAAGGTGTAATCTTGATACTCTTCCATTACCATCTAAAAAAGGATGTATATAAACAAGTCGATGATGTGAAGATAATGCACATAAGAGTTTCATTGCCTTGGTGTTATTTATATATATTTTCTGATACTCTTTTTCAAAATAATTAAAAATAGAGTCTATTTTATCAAAAGAGGGTGCGACATGATTTGCTACTTCGACACTGTTTTTTCTAAACTCTCCTCTCTCCATCATAATTGTTTGCGTGTCATTTTTTATCTCCAAAAATTTTTCCATTCCATCTGCACTATAAAATTCTTTATGAATGCTTTTGATAAACTCTCTGCTGATAACTGTTTTTTTAGAACTGCAATAGTGTTCAACATATTCTTGTGTTTTGATATGAGCTAAAGATAATTTTTGTAGTTGCTCTTCTTTAGTATCTTTTGAAAACTGCTTTTTCATGGCTTTTTCTATCTCAATGGGATGCGTGCTTTGAGCCTCTATTCTATTTGAATAATAGCTGTTAGTTATTCTAAGTAATTTTTTTATTGATAAGACAATTTGAGGATTATAGCCACTCAGCAAAGAGGAACTTTTAATACACACTTCCTCTGCAAGTTTTAGCAATTCTATGTCTATATTTCCTTTTATGTCTATTGGAAGTATTGGAGAAATAAGCATAAAAATCCTTTTAATTATTAAAAATATTATATCAAAATTACTACTATTTTTGCAACTATAAAATAATAGTTTAATGTCCAAAAATAGATACATATTGTGAAATATTTGGATATAAATATTTTATAATTTACCACTATATTTTACTCTAATATATCAACCCTATATCACACAAAGAGTACATTGAGAATGCATACATATTGTTGGCATGTAGAAATGTTCTTTACAAATCATCAAAATTGCAACATACTTGCAACACTGCGGTTATAAACTTTCATATCAAAAACAAAAGGAAAAAGGAAAAAGGAAAAAGGAAAAATGAAGAACTTAAGTATAAGAGCAAAGCTTGCGATGTTCCCAGCGATTTTATTTATAATTTTAGGAGCAATCTTTGGAACTTATAAAATTAAAACAGGTGATGTGGCAGAACTAATTCATATAGGAGCAAAACTTAACGAAGAGAACGATCGTTATCTCAATATGAGAATATCTATTTATCAACAACTGCGAGGAGCAGATAAAATAAAAGATGTTAACGAAGCTATAGAAAAACATAAAAAAGGTTTTGCTGAACTTGAAGGAATGCTAAAACTTCCTGAAAATAAAATTAGAATGAGTGAATGTTCTAAACTTCTTGGCGAGTATGATTCTTTGTGGAAAGAGTATCTTAAAATGGCAGAAGAGCAAAAAAAAGGCTCCGGCAATATTACGGATGAAAAAATATCTAATCAAATAACCATATTTGCGGGCATAGGTGCAAAAATTGCAAAGACTATGGACGATACTTTAAAAAGTGCTACTGAACTTAGAGAAGGGCAAATGTCTTCGGTTGCTACTATGATTGCTATTTCATTTATTGTCGCTTTTTTAGTTTTTTTAGTTTTTTCTTTAATCGTTATGAAGCAAATCACTTCATCTATGTTTTCTATTCAAGAAGGTTTAGGTTCTTTTTTCTCCTTTCTAAACCGCCAAACCCAAAATGCCGAACTAATCAACCTAGATTCCAAAGACGAATTCGGACAAATGGCAGTTGTTATTAATGAGAATATTGAAAGAATAAAAATAGGAATCGAAGAAGACAGAAAACTAATAGATGAGACTATAGCTGTTTTAGGCGAGTTTGAACAAGGTGACTTATGTCAAAGACTTGAGTTAAGTGTTTCAAATCCTGCTTTAATGCAATTAAAAACTGTTCTTAATAATATGGCTTCA
>JAUSKV010000303.1 GCA_030646745.1 Sulfurimonas sp.
AACAGAAAACCTTTTTGTGACTTGATTGCCGATAAAGGGGCAATTATTGCAAGCACTGATAAAATTGATGATGTTGAGTATAAAGTTTTAGAGATAAAGAGCGAAAACAATATATTTGATCAGGGAGAGATTCTTCCGATAGAGGATTATGTAAAATTTGTAATCTTAAACTATCAACACAAATTTCCGGACACAGAGCTCTCTAAAAAACTAGGAATAAGCAGAAAAAGTTTATGGGAAAAACGAAAAAAATATGACATCATCAAGAAAAAATAAAACACTCTTAATAGATAAAGAGGCGGCTTCGGCACTCGAACTGGTAAAAGATGGACTTTTGTACCCCGCAACAGGGCTGATGGGAGAAAAAGAGAGCCAAGAGGTTTTAAGAACAGGTCTGATAAACGGGAAAACTTTTCCATTTCCTTTTATATTAGCACCTTCGGGAGCCATGAATGAAGAGGTATTAAAATCGCTAAAAAAAGGCGAGGAGATAACCATTCTTTGTGAAAAGATTCCTTATGCCTCACTAATTGTTGATGAAGTGTTTAAAATAAATGCCAAAGATAGAACCAAACATATATATGGTACGCATGATGAGACGCATCCGGGTGTAATCGCGACTACTAAACGAATTGGTTCCTATGCAATTAGCGGTGAATATACTCTGCTAAGAAGAGCTTCAAATGAAAATAAAAAGATAATTGATGAGTTTAAGACTCTGATTAATGCAAAACATACAAGTTCACTCTTTATGGCTGCAAACCCACTTCACCGCGCACACGAGCGTCTTATTAGACAAACTTTAGACACTACAGACCTGCTCGTTATATTTTTATTAAAACCTTACAACAGTGGAAATTTAGATTATGAAATCAGAAAAGAATCACTTGACTTTTTTATATCAAATTTTCTGCCAAAAAATCGTGTTGTTGTAGTTCCACTTATTAACAGCTATGTTTTTGCAGGTTATAACGAGATAATTATTGATGCGATTGTTGCAAAAAATTATGGATGCGACAGACTGACAATAGGTAGGAATCATGCAGGGCTTGGGATGTTTTATGATTGCAACTCAAACAAATCTATCATAGACAAGGTCGTTGGAATAGATATAGATATACAGGTTGCAAGCGAATATGTTTACTGCAATCAGTGCACGACCCTTGTGAGCAAAAACACCTGTCCGCATGGGCAGCACCACCAAATCTCCTACCATTCAGACTCTATTTTAGAACTGTTGGAGATGGGGCTTCTGCCGCCTGCAGTACTTATGAGGAAAGAGATTTCATCCTTTTTACTCTCCAAACTTTTTCCAAACAGATTCAAAAATTTGGACAAACTTTACTACGACCTTTTACCCGTAGAGGGGCTAATCGAGGCGCATACGGAAAAAGATTTTTATCAAGAGTTGATGAAACTCTATCAAACTACATCTCTGACATAGGATTTTAATGAATTGGTTTTTTATAACTTTAGGCTACAGCGGATTAGCACCAAAAGCTCCCGGAACTGTCGGAAGTGTTGTCGCTCTGATTCTTGGCATGTGGATACTCATCGCTTTTGATGCGCAAACTCTTTTTATGGCTTCACTTCTCATAAGCGTAATTGCTATTAAATCCATCGATAAATACGAAAAAATAAGCGGTATTCACGATGATAAACGGATTGTTATAGATGAACTTGCAGGCATGTGGTTTGCTCTGAGCGTTGCACCTGCAATCACTATCAACTTCAGCGAACTTAGCATGTGGGAGAATGGATTTTTTATTCAATCCCTTTTGTCATTTCTACTTTTTAGATATTTTGACATCACAAAACCCTCCATCATCGGAAGAATCGACAGAGAGACCAAAGGTGGTTTAGGCGTAGTCGGTGATGATGTCATTGCCGGATTTGTAGCCGGAATACTGAGTGCCCTTCTCTGGCAAGGCGCTTTGGCACTTCAAGGATTGTAAAATGGGCTGGACATGTCAGCACGATTTTAAAGGCGAATGCAAACTTCTAAGCAAGCCATGTTTACCGGGCATTAAAGGGTGTATTCTAAATAAAAGCGAATATACCTTCAGCTCCGGCAATTACGAAGAGGATAAAAAAAGAGCGCAAGAAAAATCTCAAGAGATTGATTTTACGGCTTTGGCGAGAAGTAATTAAATATCTAATGGGTCACTTGTCGGTTCTATCTCTTCAAAATCCTCTACAATCTGCTGCAACATTTTCATAGTTTTTTCTGCTTTTTTTGTATGCTCTGCAAAAATAGGTTTTGATGCAGGAAACGCTTCAGCGAGTTCTTGATAGATTAGAATACGCCCATTTATGTGCTTATTTATCTCGTTAAAAGCTCCTTCCAAATACTCTTTTTTAGTTGTATGTCTAAAGAGTGAACGAACCATTTTGAGTCGCTCTTTGATAGGAATAGACTCATCAATCGCCTCAGCAATTCTTTTTATATCGAGTCTTGAGAGGTAAACTCCGCTATGTGCCGGTGCTAAAAGTATGGTCGTGAGTGCATCCACAAACTGAGGAACCGGCTCTTCCTCCTCTTTATCAGCCGTATTTCGGGCTGCTCCGGATTGTGAATCCAGCGTACATCCCTCGTTTACAAACTTATCAAACTCAACTCTT
>JAUSKV010000304.1 GCA_030646745.1 Sulfurimonas sp.
TAGCTCCTCTTTTTTTGTAAGAAGTGTTTCTAAAGTGGCGTTCATATTTTCATTTAACTCTTTGTTTTTTAACTCTATCTCTTGATAATTTTTATGCATTGCTATGCGTTTGACATCTATAGCATCCACTTCATGGCTAAGATATAAGATTGTCATGACTGCAATAAAAGCTACAGAAGCTAAAAATATTGCCACATACAGAATGGCTTTTTTTACAAAATTGTGTAGATTGTACTGTTGCATTCCATGGTCGTCATGTATAGTAATGGTGAAGTGTGTATTCATCTATAAACTCCTTAAAAACTGTTCAACGACACTAAAAGAGCCAAATACAAGGTAGTTGCTGTTTGGATTTATCTCTTTATACGGTCTCTGTTTTATATCTAACGCCTCTATACTTTTTTGAATTTTTACCTCATCCTCTATCCGCGAATCATGTACGGTTATAAGCTCTACATGCTCTATAATCGGTTTTAAAATAGCAAGAATCTCTCTGTAATTTTTATCTCTGTAGCTGTTGTAAATGAGTATATATTTTTGAGGAGCCAAAGATTCTACTATAGAAGCTGCTGCGAGCGGATTGTGACCCACATCGATTAAAACATTTTCGCGTATCTTCGTTAATCTTCCAAATAGTTTGGAGTTGTTAAAATCTTCAACTCTGTATTTGAGTCCAAAAAATTTCAGAGCGGAGATACTCAGTTTTAAATTCTCTCTGAGATAAGGAAAAAGTGAAAGATTTTTTGAAATCTCTTCTATTTTTTTTCTGTCTTCATCCTCTATCAGCATATCAACTCTATAAAACTTTGCACTTTTTTTAAGAGCGATTATTTGAGCGATTAAAGCAATCTCTCTATATTTTTGATTTGCTAGAATCACACTCTTTTGTATGGCATTTAACTTTGTTTTGGCAATCTCTGTAATATCACTTCCTAAAAAAGCCTCATGGTCATAGTCGATAGGAGTTACGAGGGTGAGTGCTTTGTCAAATACTGCAGTCGCATCATGTTCTCCGCCAAGCCCGGCTTCAAGAACCACAAAATCACATCCTCTAAAAATCAGCATTGCAAGCAGTGTTGTATATTCAAAATAGCTGAGTGCATCGGAGTCTGCTTTTGTTAGAATTGTTTGCAGTTTCTGGTGTGCTTCTTCAACTGTTTCGTCACTCGCATTTTCGCCATTCAACCATATTCTCTCATTGAATTCTAAAATATGAGGCGAAGTGTAATGACCCGTTTTTAATCCCAAAAAGAGCAAAGCAGTCGCCAAAAAACGACCCGTTGTCCCTTTGCCGTTTGTACCGATAACATGGATAACTTTTGGAGTATCGAAAGAGGATTTTATCTCACCAAACACCCTTGGCATGCGAGTATAGTCAATCTCGCTATAATAAAGGGGCTTCTTGCTTAAAAACTCTTTTAGCACTGATTTACTTCTTGTAAGCAACTCTATTGCGTCCATCTTTTTTTGCAGAGTAGAGGTATTCATCGGCGGATTTGAGCGTAACATTGAGCGAAGAGTGCTGTTTTCTCTCCGAAACACCGGCACTCACTGTTACAGAAATTCTTTGATCTCTATACATAAATTTTGCCTGTTCAACATGTTTTCTCACTTTTTCAGCAAAAATTACACCGCCCTCAGTATCTGTTTCGCTCAGAATCGCCATAAACTCCTCTCCGCCGAATCTTCCGAGAATATCTTCTATTCTGCCCTCTTTTTTGAGTATCTTTGCAAATGCAGTGAGTACGGCATCGCCGGCATCATGTCCGAAAGTATCATTTACGGCTTTGAAGTAATCTATATCAAACATTACTACAGAAAAGTTATGCCCATATCGTTCAAACTCCGACTCTTTTATATTCATAAATTCATCTAAGGCTCTTTTATTGTAAAGCTTAGTTAGGAAATCCTCTTTAGACTCTTCTTGTGCAGCTTTTAACTCATTTTCTAACTGGCGAACCCGCTGACTTAATATAGTGATTTCTTCGCTATGTCCACGTAAATCGCTACTAAGCAGTTGAGTATTCTCTTCTAATGCCAAAGCAATCGTAAAAAGTTTTTTATGAGAGAGTGTAAAATTCTTAGTGGACTCTTCACTGTATGCCTCTAGCTCATCCTTTATTTTTCTAATCTCTGTTGTAGAGTTGTCAGATTTTTCAATCATGTCTATGAGTCTTAAAGAGAGTTTGTCAAGCACACCGTCAATGGACTCAAGCATCTCTTTTAAACTATCTTTATCGAGTGCGATTCTTAGTGCAATAGCGGCTTTAATCTCATCTATAACACTTTCATTGCCCAAAATAGATGGATCGTCTTTAATTTTTCTACTTATATTCGCTATATCTTCATTAAAACTTGATGCAATAGAAGGAACCAAAGATGAAATCAAGAGTGAAGAAATTTTCATCAAATCCAAATTGTTAAATGCATCGGCAGAGGAAATAGGTATTCTTAAATTTTCAATACTCTCTTTTAAATTACCGGTATCTACTCTCCCCAAACTGCTAAGTCTTTGCAAAAATGCATCATCATAGGTTGTAATAAAATTTATCCATAACTGTCTAAACTGCTCAAGTTGAGCTATTGTAGGAGTTTGAGCCAACATTTCTATACTTTTTTTAGCTAATTCAGCCGCCTCTTTATTGTGCAATACCTCGACAACATGAAGCACTCTTTTTGTAAACTGGATTTGACCGTCAAGCATCTCTGCACAGTGATTTTGGTTTGTTCTATTTAATTTTGATATTAAAAAACGAACCAACTCATTCATGGTCGTAATTCTATACTGGGTCAACTCTTTTTGAAAATCTTTATGGAGGGTTTGAGTGAATTTATCTAACGGATGGCAATCTTCTACTTTCATACCGGACTTAGCAGCCTCTTTACAAAACGCCTCCGCATAAAAATCGGGCGTCAAGAGTTTACCCTCTAACTCAAGTCTTTTAATACTATTTTTTATAATACTTTGTATCGTCATAGAATCACTCCTTTTTGTTATTTTCTCTTGCACCGTCAGCTGAGACTTTTGCAATAAATGATTTTATAGCCTTCTCTGAGCTAAATTTTATAGCATCAAATCTCTCTTGGTCGGTTATGACTGCGTTTGGACTGACACTAAAATCATAGGTTCCCCTCGTGGCATAATGTTTACTTAACCCGCTCTGCTCTCTTGTTATATTGAGCGTTATTGTTGCTCTGTATCCTACAACGAAACCGTTGCTATTGTACTGAGTCGGAACATAGAGAGGATTTGAGAGTTTTAAAATAAGGTGCGTTTGTGAAAGTGTACGGCTAGTTACAGAAGCATGAAAAACCTCAATAATTGCCGCATCTACTGCATCTTTGATGATTACTGAATTTTCCGGATCTTCGTCAGAGATAATAACATTTGTACTTATCTTCTCACCGATTACTTCGCGGGCAAATTTAGAACTTGGCGTATATCCGCATGCCAAGAAGAGTGTAGCTATTAAAATAAAAATAGCAACTCGCATCATTACCCTTTAATTACCAAGTTTACAAGCTTCTTAGGAACAACAATCTCTTTTACAATCGTTTGTCCTTCAAGCCATTTTGCAGCACTCTCTTTAGCGATTCTTAAAATATTTTCATCGCTCTCATCGGCAGATACTTCTATCTCCGTTCTTCTTTTTCCGTTAATAGAAACGCCTAGAGTTAAAGTGTCTTCAACAAAAACCTCTTCCAAAACGCTCACGGCAGAGAAATTTTTTAAAGAGAACTTTTCACTGCTTATATCCCAACATGTATGCGGAATGACAGGCTCCATGATTGAACTTAAAATCCAATACCCCTCGCTCCAAACTGCACTGTTATTCTGAAGATTCAGGGCATTCATAGCCTCCATAACACCTGCAATCATTGTGTTAAAAGTATATTTTTCAGAGTAAACATCGTTTGCACGGACGAGTGCTTCATACACTTTCTTTCTTGCAAACTTCTCCTCTTTGGTAAGCGTTACATGTGCAATTGTAGGAATTTTATCTGTTTTTGTAACATGAACTGAGCGCTCAAAAAATCTTTTTATAAATCTGTACGCACCTTCAACTGCACTGTCATTCCACTCTAACTCTTGGGTTGGAGGCGCTGCAAAGAGTATAAAAAGTCTTGCCGTATCTGCCCCATATTTTTCAATGATGGCATCAGGGTCAACCGTGTTGCCCTTAGATTTGCTCATCTTCGCACCGTCTTTTAAAACCATTCCTTGCGTAAGAAGTTTATCAAAAGGCTCATCAAACTCTAAATACCCCAAATCTCTAAAGACTTTCGTAAAAAATCTCGCATAGAGGAGGTGAAGAATTGCATGCTCAATCCCACCGATGTAGTGGTCAACACCCATCCAATACTTTATCTGTTCGCTTGAAAAAGCCTCTTTCTCCCAGTTTTTAGGAGATGCACAGAAGCGTAAAAAGAACCATGAAGACTCAACAAAAGTGTC
>JAUSKV010000311.1 GCA_030646745.1 Sulfurimonas sp.
GAATTAACATTGCTTTACACATTTGAAATAAATACAGGTGCTAAAAGTGATGAAACTCTAAGAAATGAAGATAAATCTAGAATGCAAAAAGCAGTTGTTACAGGCATCTGCCAATCTTCAAGCAAATTTTTAGAAGCCGGAATCAATACCTCTTACATTTACATAAGTGCAAAATCAAAAGCACCTCTCTTTCAATTTGATGTCACACAAAAAGATTGTATCAAACCAATTAGCTAGGTATTGCTTTGTGCATTAAAAGTACTATAAAATCTTTAGATTTTTTTGCTAGCTTAAATACTCAACAAGTTGACACATTATCCGACATATCTTCAATTAGTTCATACAATAAGAATTATATTTTACATTATGAAAAAAAAGCATCTAACCAACTTCTTTTTTTAGCTGAGGGCTTAGCAAAATCATATAAAATTGATAAACATAATAATGAAATATTTTTATATTATATTTATAAAAATAACCTTTTATCTGAAATATCAAATATTAAAAGTAATATTCTCTTCTCTTTTTCAAATATAGAGTTGGTAGAAGAGTCAAAAATTTTAAGTATCAACTATGCACAATTTCAAGAAAAATTTTTAAATAGAAACCTTCTCAACGGTGCATTTACAGACGCAATAATTTTAAGGTCTTTACAACTGCAATCATTGGTAAATAGAGAATTTATATTTGATTCGGTAGCCAAGGTCGCCATGATGATACATTCAGACTTAAAGATGTTCAATAAATTAAAGAGACATGATATTTCGCTGATACTTCATATTCAACCTGAAACACTTTCTCGAGTTCTGAATAGATTAAAACGAAATAAAGTAATCGATATAATACATGGAGAAATTTTTGTGTTAGATTTTCTTGAATTAAAGGCAATTTATGAGGATAATTAAATGACAAAAATTAAAATAATCAGCATCTTGATTTTTTTCTTATTAATACTTTTAACTTTTTTTTCTATTTATATAGGTCGTGAAGATAAAATTAACACTGATTTATTAGATACTATAAATACTCAAAAAGCATTTACTCAAGAAATATCTAAAAATATTTTTTATACCTATAAAAATAAAGATGCATCAACTCAACAGCTAGATGACTCAATAAAAAAATTTCTCTCTAATATGAGCAATAAAGATAAAATATTTATGGATATTCATTCAGATTCAATAAAAAAACAAGCGGAAAAAATTGCACTCTTGTGGAATAAATTTTATCTCCATGTACAAAATTTCAGAGACCAAAGTAAAACGAGTACAACATATTCAAGTATAATTTTAGAGCTGACAATAAAAGATATTTATAATACAAACTTGCAATTAGTAGTTGAGTTTGAGCAACTCATTAAGCTCCATCAAGCATATTTCAATGATACACAAGAAATGAATAAAAACATACAATATCTTCTTTTTTTCTTGCTAGTGGCACTCCTTACATATTTTTTTACACAAATAAAGGATGTAATCTTATTTATGCAAAAGTTTTTGGATATTTCAAAAACAATTATTAAAAACTCCAGTATCCAGCAGTTAAGACCAATCAAAATAAACAATAACAATATTGATATAGTGCAAGCAACTAATAATTTTAATTTTCTTGTAGAAAAGATAAACAATTCCGTGCAATATTCGAGTGACTCCATACAGCACTCTTACCAATCTTTAGAAACTCTAGAAAAAAATATTGAAGACTTAATTGAGCTCTTAAGCATTATGGAAGAAGATAAAATTTTTGATAAAGAACTCACTAAAAAAGAGGATGTTGTAATACAATCGCTTGAAGAGCTAACCACATCAACATACAAACTCAAAGCTTTAAAAAAAGATTTAGACAACCTTATTTCTAGCCACACTATTTAATAGACTCCTTGTAAAACTCAGAACTAAGCGAACGATTCTGCAGCGTAAGCGAAGCCTTAGTGAGTGTGTTTTGAGTTTTGCAAGAAGCCTATTTATTCTCTATTTTGACCTTAGTCAAACTTTCACATCATCAAATGCAATACTATTCTCTATCAATTGAGTATTTCAAAGGTTTTATCTATACCTTATACTTGAAAGAATATTAAGGAGTAAAAAATGAATGAGCATTTTAGTAAGCTTTCTTCACTTATTCTAGGCACTTCGCTCTTAGCAACACTCGCAGTTGCTGACGGTGGTGAGTTAGAAAAAGTAATGAAAGCCAGAGGCTTAACAGAAAACGATGTAATTCGTGCTGCAAAAACTTATAATCCGACCGGTGTAAAAGATGACTATGTCGTATTTAGTTCAGGCGGACAGAGCGGACAGGTGATTGTTTATGGTGTTCCATCCATGAGAATCTTAAAATATATCGCCGTGTTTACACCGGAACCTTGGCAGGGATATGGTTTTGATGTTGATTCATTAGCCGTACTCAGACAAGGCAATGTAAGAGGAAGAGAGATTAATTGGGGGGACACCCATCACCCTGCTCTTTCAGAAAAAGATGGTAAGTATGATGGGAAGTGGTTAGCAATCAATGATAAAGCCAACCCTCGTATTGCTATTATAGATTTAGCAGACTTTGAAACAAAGCAAATCGTTGTAAATCCTATCTTTAAATCATCGCATGGTGGCGCTTTCTTTACACAAAACTCTGATTATATCTTAGAGGCTGCACAGTATGCTACTCCATTTGATGATAATTACCACCCGATTGAAGAGTATAAAGAGTCCTACCGCGGTGGTGTGACGATGTGGAAATTCGATGATAAGAAAGGTCGCATTCAAGAGAAAGAGTCTTTCACAATTGAGATGCCTCCCTACATGCAAGATTTAAGTGATGCAGGTAAAGCTGTTTCTGATGGTTGGGGCTTTACAAACTCATTTAACTCTGAAATGTACACAGGTGGAATTGAAGTTGGCATGCCGCCAAATGAAGCCGGTATGAGCAGAAATGACACTGACTTTTTACATGTTTATAACTGGAGAAAGTTAGCAGAGCTAGCAAAAGATAAGAAAAATGTAAAAGTTGTTAACGGTCATACGATTGTTCCAATGGAAGTAGCTATTAAAAATGATGCATTATTTTTGATTCCGGAGCCAAAATCTCCACATGGCGTTGATATCTCTCCTGATGGTAATTATATTACCGTTTGTGGCAAGCTCGATACGCATGCTTCCGTATTTAGTTTTGAAAAGATTCAAAAACTTATCAAAGAGAAAAAATATGCCGGATTAGATCCATATGGGATTCCAATTCTCGATATGAAATCAGCTCTGCATGGACAGGTTGAACTAGGACTGGGGCCATTACATAGTCAATATTCAAATATAGATGGCGAAATTTATACTTCACTCTATGTTGATAGTCAAGTTGTTAAATGGAACTATAAAACTCTTAAAGTTTTAGATAAAGAGAATGTTCACTATAACATTGGTCACTTATGTGGAATGGAGAGTGAAACGAGAGACCCTCAGGGCAAATATATCATCGCTTTAAATAAATTGGCAATTGATAGATTCCAAAATGTTGGTCCTCTTCACCCACAAAATCATCAGTTAATTGATATTAGCGGCAAAACGATGGATTTACTTGTTGACATGCC
>JAUSKV010000312.1 GCA_030646745.1 Sulfurimonas sp.
AATATCTGCTTTATCAAGTCTTGCTTTACCGGACGCCAATGGCCATAGTCCTAAAATAATTCTGGCCAAAGAGGATTTTCCGGCAGCACTCGGTCCTACTATTCCCACAACATCGCCCTTGTTTATCTGCATAGAGATACCTCTAATAGACGGCTGTTGTGCATTCGGCGGGATAACTACTACCCCTTCAAGCAGTATTTCACCCTGAGGAGCAGGGAGTTGCATGTGCTCTTTGTCTTTTGGAAAATTCTCTAAGAGTCCTTCTAATCTTTCATACGATGTTCTTGCACTGCTAAAACCTTTCCAGCTGCCAATCATCAAATCAAGCGGAGCCAAAGCTCTACCCATGATTATGGAGCCTGCAATCATCATACCAGGGCTTACTTCCGATTTTATTGCAAGATAGCCGCCGAGACCCAACATGAGTGATTGAAAAAGCATTCTTAAGCTTTTTGAAATATTTGACCAGATACCGGCTTTATTACTTGCATCTGTTTGTGCATTTAAAAAAGCGTAGTATTTATCTCTCCAAATAGCTTGAATTCTTCCTTTCATGCCCATCGCATTTACAACTTCCGCATTTCTCAGGTTGGAATCGACATATATCGTAGAGGCTCTGCTCATTACATTTGCTTCGAGCAGCTTCTCTTTTGTATCATACTCATTAAGAATTGTAAGAGCTACCAAAACTATGCCTGCAAAAATCGCAAAATATCCAAACATAGGGTGAAACATAAAAAGAACTGCGATATATATCGGCATCCATGGCGCATCAAAAAAAGCAAAAAGACCGTTACCTGTCATAAATTGTCTAATCTGAGTTAAATCATTGAGAGGCATTGAAGATGCCTTTCCCGGCTGCGCATTTGCTAAATCAAAGAGTGAGTCGAAGACTCTTTTGCTTAAAAGATTGTCTAATTTATTTCCTACCATTACGAGTATTTTAGATCTGACAATCTCTAAAGTAGCCATTGTAATAAATAAGACAAGAACGATTAAAGTAAGCATGACAAGCGTCTCTAAACTTCTGCTTGTTAATACTCTATCATAAAGTTGCAACATGTATAAAGATGGAACTAGCATCAGCAAATTGATAAACAAACTGAAGAAACCAACTATCATAAATGATTTCTTAGATTGCATTATCGCACTTTTGAGTTCGCTAACTTTACTCTTTTGATTTTTTTGTATTTGTGCCATGAGAGTCCTTAGGTATTATTTAGTTTCAGTTTTGTCTTTGGTTTGCTAAGTTAAAGAGTGTCTGTATATTTTCAAGCGATTTTAAGTGTGCATCTATAAAAGTGATGATTCCTCTTCTTACCCAAGAAGCTAAAATATCATCGCTGAGTTTGTTTAATTTTTCTCTGTCAACAACTCTAAATCCGTTTACCAAAACTTTTTTCTCATCACCCTCGCCAACACTAATCTCTCTCTCTTCTAAAATACCGCTTTTAACAATTTCGTTGACTATGTTTTTTGTAACGATACTTTGCTGTTCATGAGATGTTAAAAAATTGATTGCATGTTCTAAGGTTTCTGATTTTTCACCATCTTTTTTAAAGAGCTGCTTCCCTTTTGACTTTGAGAAAAGGTGAGAATCTTCATCTATAAGAATAACTTTTTGGTCTGAATTTTCTTTTGTACTTGCCATTGAAAAAGGGTATTTTCTTAAAAAGCTAGGAACATAGTTTGTTATCCATTTGCCCTCGCCATTTACAGCTAAACTGTCGCCGCCAAGAGAGACTAATGCTACGAGTGATGCATTTTCTTCAGAAGTAAAAACTACAGGAAAAGTTGCAGCGATAAGTGCTGCTTCATTTGCTACAACCGGTAAAAAAGCTGTCTGCTTTGCAAAATTAAGGTTTTCAAGTGGATTAATCTTAAACTCTTTGTGTTTCTCTTTGTCTAGTACTTGTAGATTTGTATACATTTTTTTCCTTTGTTGTGTGTTTTCAATTTTTGGACGACCTATTTTCTTTGAACTGAGAGTCATTCCGATTAAGAGCTCTAAATTTCTAATAAATTTATCACTGCTTGTAATGGTCTGTTTTTCAAGACAACTTTGTATAAAACGGTTTTTCTCTTCCTCTATTTTTGCAAAATAGGTTTTAGAGTAGAGATTTATTCTATCTTCTTGTGTAAATCCCAATTTTTTATACAGTTCATGATACGTAACTAATTTATCAGAGTTATCATACAAATTTTTAGAGAGACTGCTGTATCTATACTTTAAATCGTTTGACTTTTTTTCGATGTAAGCCATTACATCAAAAAGATAAAGTTCCGACTCCACTATAGATGTTTTATATCTGCCTTCCCATATTGTACCGGTGCGACTATATTTCTTATTGAAATACCCTACATATCTCCTGCCTAAACTTTGCATCAATTTAGGCAGAGACTCAACATCTGACGGAGTAGCCAAGAATTCAAAATAGTTTTTCGTAACTATATAAGAGTGTATTTTTAAACCATGTTTCTGACTTGCATCAGTAACAATATTTAAAAACTCTTCATAGTCACTGCTATCTATGAAAACATCCATCTCATTTATGCTTTTGAGCATAACATGCTGCGGTGTGTTTTCTACAAAAATTCTCAGCTTTCTTGCCAAATATATTTCCTTTTTTAGATTCAAGTCGTACTATATATTTTTTTAGCTTTAAAGAAGATTAAATCACTACGACACCAATTTATATATTTTTAATTGGTGCCACAGTCATATATTCAGAAATGAGTTGAGATTCCCCATTTAATATATGGGATAGCAGATTTGATTACTTGGAATATTTGAGATAGTAAAGCAGCATCTAAAGTGGTCTGTACTGCACTGTTTTTGGAGTGAAAAGTTATTGTTGTTTGCTTTGTATCTGCATCAAAATAAAAACTCACCTCCCTCAAAAGCTCTTCACTTGTTCGCAGCAGTTCTAAATTTACGCTATCTGTTTTTGAGAGTGATTGATTTTGGTTTTCTGATTGTTGGATTATCTGAGGTTCAATATGCGCGTAATATCTCTCTATAAACTCTTCTGCCGTAGGAATCAGGTTTAAAACAAAACTCCTTGTTATCATAAGGTCAACTCTATTTTGCATGTCTTGATAATTAATGACAAGCCGCAGTCTATCTTCTAGCTCATCATAGGAGGGGGTGAATGTGTTTGCAATAATGTTTCTTTTCATAGCTGTAATTGTACATAAATAAGTTTATTTAAAGTTTAACAAGATAAAATTCTGTTTCAATTTCCGCCGACATAGCTCAGTTGGCTAGAGCAGCTGATTTGTAATCAGCAGGCCCGGGGTTCGAATCCTCGTGTCGGCACCACAACAACGAAACAATCCAATCCCCTTAATTTATCTTAAATTTTATTCTTTAAAATAAGTTTGCGCCAATTCTGAAGATGCATAAAATCTGAATGTCAGAGAGCTTTCTTTAATTGAAACCAAATTTATATAGTCGCTCTCTTTTGAGGCCACCTTGAGTGAACTGCTGCTGTCTGCCAACATATTTTCAGTAACTGCTATCTGTGCATCAGCACTCTGAGTTGGTGCAGAAAGATAATCTCCCGTATAGATACTGATATTCCATGATGAAAGGTCTTCGGTAAAAACAAATTTAAAGAGTGCCTTGTTTGTCCCATTATTACTTACTGCGTAAAATGTTTGAGAACGTAACTCTTTTCTCAAATCAAATGAGTTAAAGTATTCAAGCGCTAATGCTTCTGAAGCGTAAAACTTTAGAGCCAATGTTGAGCTATTCGCCGAGACAAGAGTTAAATAATCGACCTCTTTGTTTTGAAATCTAAATACGCTCCCTCCGCTATCAGTCAGGTTTGAATCCGTAACAGTTATTGGCGTTCCATAGTTTGAGCTGAGCCTGTCTGCGTCTGCGTAGGAGGTGCTATAAGTTGTTACATCCCACTGAGTCAGCACATCTGTAAACTTAATTTTATAGAGTGATCTGTTGGATGCATTATTTTGAACTACAAAAAACTCTTTTGCTTTCAACTCATCACTTAAAGAGAGGTTGTAGTACGCTTCAGCCAAGGCTGATGTTGCAAAAAACTTTAGTTTCATAAGTGGATTTGCAGTGGATACTAAACTTAAGTAGTTCGCCTCTTTGCTAACCAGTTGCAGAGAACCGCCGGCATCAGTTATGGTATCTGCTGTTACATTGATGTCACCTGTCACGCTCTCTTGTATAGGTGTAGCGTAGTTATTGTCATACGCTTGGATATTCCATGAAGTGAGATTCGCATCAAATGACACTTTATATAAACCCTTACTTTGAACATCGTCTTGCACGGCATAGAAAGTACTTTCTTTAAGTTCACTTCTCAAATCAACCGTTGCATTCACATCCACAGTACTGTTTGCATCTGCGGTAGTAGAACCGCCACTGCCGCAACCGACAAATAAGAAGCCGGATAGTAGGAATAGACTTAGTAAAAAAACTTTTGCTTTTTTTTGCATTTTATCTCCTTGTAATTTTTTGTGATTGTATCAGAGGTACAAATAATTCTGACTTAATAGTAGATTGGTAACTATACAAAAAAATGTCCATCATCATTTACAATAGTTCTCTGTGCGGTAAGCATTATTTGATTGTCGCTAAAGCTAGCTCCAACGGGGTCAAAAACATCAAGGTAGAAGACTTCATTTGCTTCTACCGTGTTGTCTCCTATAATTTCAACAGGAATAACTGCATAATTTTCGTCAGGATATAGCACAAGAGTACCACTTGCAGGGATATAATCCTGATTTGAGATTGCAGTGCCGTCTCTTGTTGTGTATTTGACACTCAGCCATTCATTTGGGTCGCTGCGCATGCCGCTCAGCTCCACTAAAAAATAGTTAACAGTTGTAGTACCTGTTACGCCTTCTACGACTTCTTTTTCTACCTCTGATGCTATTTTTGGGGCGTTTGTGTAGTGTTCGCGTAAACTTTGGTCTATCCACTGCTGATAGTAACTTACCCGATGCCAGAAGCCCACTTCACCAAAACTGCTATCTGTTGTTGCGTTAATATCCGGATTGGAATTATAAGTATGCAGGCTCGCCACATAACTGGCAACACCGGCGATTTTGCCGTCAATAAATGCCGGACCTCCGCTGTCTCCGGGTGCAATCATGCCCTCATAACGTCCATATCCAAGGTTATTATCGTTCATCAACAGCCCAAGTACGTCGTGCACGCTTGTTCCATCATCAAAATCAGCTGCCAAGATAGCGTTGTTCTGTGGTGTCCAAGCCATATTACTGCCAAGTATATTTTTCAGAGCACTTGCATCTGTTTCAAACTTATTCACTGTTTTTAAGCGTAAAATATCTGTGGGAGGCGTGTCGGTAGTTCCCTCTGAGCCAATTCCGGTATTACCATATCCAACTGCGGTGAATTGTCTGTCAAGCTCATCACTACTTCTAAAGAGTTCATATCTATGCGCATCAGTCGGTGCAACATCTGCAAGCCACACAATAGCCAAATCATTATTATCATTGAGAGTATCGTACTGAGGCATCAATTCTATGGCATCGGATGCAACTATTTTCTTCCCCTGGGATGTCTCAAAAACTATATCTGCAGATGCGTTAACACTCGAAAAAAGATGCGCAGCCGTCAACACCGCCATGCCGCCATAAAGCAGTGTTCCGCTGCCATAGTAGCCGTTAGAGGATATTCTAACCACTCCGTTTAAGATACTACTATTGCCAACAGAATAGATAGAATTATTATATGAATCGAGGGTTGTAACCA
>JAUSKV010000019.1 GCA_030646745.1 Sulfurimonas sp.
TCAACCATGAACTAAGGGGTTCCTACTCATCTTTAGACGCTTCAAAAAGTCTGCTAGAAGATATAATTTATAATGCTAAAAAATCTGCTTTTGAAGATAAGAACTTCACACCACTTACCAGTTCTGAGTATCTGCACTCAGAGATAGAACTCCTGCTTAGTACTCCTGAAGGAATTATAAGTCAAAAAGACCCGGCAATTTTAAAAAACTAATCATTAATTATTTGACATCCGCCCTGAATATAGCAGGCTATCGCATAGCCATGATTTAAACCCAAAGCAATACTTCCCCCGCTCTCTTGCGTAATATCTCCGGCTACAAAAAGCCCTTTAATATTTGTCTCATAATTTTCATCATGCACTGGCTTGCCATCCTTCTCTTTTATGCCTGAACTCGCCAAAAATGAGCTAGGAGTTGTACCCCCGATTGCATAAATAACTCTGTCAAAAAACTCAGGTTCTATCTCGCTGAACATGACTTTTACCTTACCATTATCATCTTCTAAGTCATCAATATTAACACCCAAAATTGGTCGAACTTCACCGTTTTTGATTGCTTCCTCAATATTTTTTTGATTCGTAGGGTTTGCTCTCTCAAAAGTTTCTCTTCTGTAACAAATCGAAACACTGTTCTTATCAGCTAAATCCACTGCATACTCTATTGCACTGTCTCCGCCGCCCACAACCAAAACTTTCTCATCCCCAACACATCCGTCAAGTGTAAAACCTACCCTATTTTTAATGCCAACCGGTATTTTGTAGCTTGGTTTATTTGGTTTTCCCATTCGCCCGATTGTGACAACAACATATTTGGCTTTTATACTTTTTCCTGCCATAAAAACTTCAAAACAGTCATCCAGTTTTTTAATGCTCTGCACCTCGACATGTGTCTGCAACTCAACAGAGTGATGTGCCAGAATCTCATCAAAGAAGTCTAATGTGGTCTCTTTTGTGCCATCTACAAAGTAGATTCTGCCGTCAAGTTCAACTTTTTGACCCTTCCAATCTTTATCAACTCTTTTATTGTCTTTATAATATTTCCGTATAGTTGAATTGTGGTTTCCCTCTTTCTCCAGCAAAACAATATCTCTTATTCCTTGGAGATAACCCTCCACTGCGGTAGCAATACCCGCTGGTCCTGCTCCTATAATCGCTAGCTCATGTACATGGTTCATATCTGCTCCTAAGGTTGAAATATAAATTTTAACATAATTTATACTTTATTACTGTAAACTAACAAAATGTATTATGTAATTAAAAGACAACTAGACAAGCCACTGTCATGTTTCATAGGTTTTGTGGTTCCAAAATTTATAGCTTCAAAAAATAACGATAGCGTTATTTTTGAATTTCAAAAAGATGAAAAAACTCAAAGAAAATGGGTAAAAAAAGAGGAGATAGTTTTACTCACTGAGGATAAAGATTTTGTAATAAAAACAATGGAGCAGTTCAAAGCCGTAGAAGAGACGCAGCAAAAACTGGTAGATGAAGCTAGAGATATGTTAAATTCCAGCATAGAAACATTTACAGAGACTGTAAATGCAGAGTTGAACGAATTTAATGAGATAAAAAGTTCGGCTGATGTGCCATGCCTTCTAAAAAATCTATAAATTTTTATTCCAAATTTTGAGGAAAATTTGTCATAACTTCCCTCTTCGGGTTTTATTCCAAATTTTGAGGAAAATTTGTCATAAACTTTTGAAGTTTTGGAACTATCACAGCTTGGCAGTACCCTTGTGAAGGGTTACGTTGAAAGTAGTTTTGATGGTAATCCTCAGCTGGAAAAACTTTAGACAAAACACTAACTTCAGTAACTATTTTATCTCTAAAACTCTCTTGTGCTTTTGAAATTGCACTTAAAATCACCTCCTTTTGCTCACTGTCTTCATAATAAACCACCGAACGATACTGCGTTCCTTTGTCTGCTCCCTGCTGATTTAATGTAGTCGGGTTATGTACTCCAAAGAATATATCTAAAAGTTCACCTCTTGTAACCACATCCCCGTCAAACTCTATATCTACAACTTCTGCATGCCCCGTTGCACCCGTGCAAACGCTCTCATAAGAGGGATTTGCTCTCGCTCCGCCTGCATATCCGCTCACGGCGGAGAGCACACCTTTTACATTAGAATAAACAGCTTCAACACACCAAAAACATCCGCCACCCAAAACCAATCTCTCTCTTTTCATGTTTAAAAGACTCCAAATATTTTGCAATTTGTCCAATTATTACACAAAAGTCCTCTCATAATTCATAAAAAACTTCTTAAATTAAGAAATTAAGAAAACTTATAAGATTAATACAATAGAGTATTGACTTTACTGAAGTTAAATAACAGGAAATTATAATGAAAAATACAAAAAAAGTGGTTTTGTGCCTTAGTGCGTTTGCGTTATTTAGTGCTAGTTCATTGTGCAGTGATGATACGAATGCAACAAAAGTTGAAGAAAATATTGTAATAATTGAACTTCCAAAAGTTTCGGATGTACCCAAAGTAGAAGCAATAGTTCCAACCGTCAAGGTAGTAGAAAATGGGAATATTAAGCCAAACGAAACAGTAGAGAAGTTACTTGCTCCTGAAAAAGTTATCTTTAGCGACCATGTCGCACCTCCATATTATCCTGTGAAAAAAGAAATAAATGCTACAAAAGTCGAAGTTGGCGATATTGACAATGGCAGAGTAGCAGCCTATTTACACTCTCCTCTGCTTAGTGTTGAGCAGGTAAAATCAAACTTAGAAAAAGCAGGATTCACTGTTTTGGCTGAGTACAAACTTGATGATAAGGGTGAAGTAGTATCAATAGTCTTCAGCGACAAAACGATGGAAGAAGCGGCAGCTAAAAAAAGCAGAGGTTTTGCCAGTACTTTGAGAGTGCTTATTGACACACAAAACAAAATTGTTAACATATCCAATCCAATCTATGTCATGGGAGCTTTTTTGCAAGAGGAGTATAACTCTAAAATTGCTCAAGATGCACTCAAACGCATAAGAGAGAACTTTGAGGGGCTTAAAAATTCAGAAGATATTGTCAAATTTTCTGTTTTAGAGCACTTTCAATTTATGGAGAACATGCCTTTTTATAAGGATATGCAAGTTGTGGCTACCGGAACAAATGATGAGTTGCTAGCAAAAGCCAAAGCCTCTAACAAGATTGTTTATGAGCAGCATCTAGGCAATGGCACTATAGTTTTGGGTGTTGAACTCGACAAAAGAACAAGCAAGTTTGTTAAAAAAATAGGGTACTTAAATGGCGGTCTGCTTCCTTACCCTGTCATTATAGAAAATGGAGAAGCTAAAATTCTTGAACCAAGATTTTACATTGCAGCCATGTACCCTATGATAAAAATGTCCGAGTTTATGACAATCGCAACTGTTCCGGGGGCAATAACGGCAGACTGCGATAAACTTTTCCGTTAGCCATCTGATGTTACGCATTCAAACGAACGCGTCCGTTTGAATGGCAGGGACAGATGTCCCTACAACCCCCTGAAGCTACACAAAGCAAGCTTTGTGAGATTTAAAGAAGTGGTGGATTTACTCTTTATGTCGCTTTAGAAGTTCCCCATACATTTTTTGCATGAGAGGGACTTCCACAAATTCTCTCTTCGCCTCTTTTACAATATATCCGCTCAAAGTTTTTAGCTCGTCTCTTCTTGTGTTTTGAAAATCAAGGTGCATGGAAGTGGATGAATCATACGGCAAATTTTTAGCAATTTCCAAAGATTTTTCGACCTCATCATATATATTCACCCCCTTGGCATGTGCCACTTCCGCTATCTCCTGCAAAAGGGTTTTAACCTCATCGTAATGGTGCTCGTAAACAAACCCGATTGTATTGTCGTAAAAAGCTGTAGCCGTGGCAAAAGCGGAGATAAATATATACTTTTTCCAGATTGCTGTTTTACTATCCTCTTCAACTTTAGCACGAAGAGATGCCGCGTCACAAACTGCTTTTAAAATTTTTGACTCATCTTGCATTCCACCAAAAACAAGGGCAAAAACCTTCCCTTTCTTTCGTATGACCCCAGCTTCTTGCACATGTGAGAGTATATAAACACAAGCATCCAGAACCTTACACTCACTCAAAACACGCAACTCATCCCCATGCTCCACTCCATTTGCAAGACTTAAAACAATTGTCTCTTCATCCACATGCGAGCTTATCGCCTCATAAGAGCTTTTCAAATCGTAGCTCTTCACACAAAAAAGAACAATGTCAAAATAGCCCTCTGCATCTTTTAGCTCTTGCGCTTTTAAGGTCATGTGCCAAGAGTTAATTTCTCCTGAGTTATCATCTTCAATAATCGTAATTCCCTCTTTTTGAATCTTTTTAAGATGCTCACCCCTTGCAAATCCCACAACTTCATGAGAAGTTTTAGCCAAATTTGCCGCAATATATCCACCGACCCCGCCAAGACCAACAACTGCTATTCTCATCTTCCGCCCCTAAATCTCATTATCTATTGAAGTATTATATAATACATTTTTATTTTTCAATCAAGGTAAAATCGTGCCACGAATCGACAGTAAACTATTTTACGAAGCAGCCTTGCAAAAATACGGCATAACACCGGAGGGACTGCATTGGAACTCGGAACTCTATCAAAAAATAAGATTTGATATTATTCTTGACATGCTGCCGGATGATTTAGAAAATTTTACACTTTGCGACGCCGGATGCGGTTTTGGTGATTTTTATGCTTACATGAGAGAGAACTCGAGAATAAGTAAAAAATATATCGGTATTGACTCGCTTGAAACCATGTGTGCAATAGCAAAAGAGAGAACCAAATGCGAAATACTCCAAGCAGACATTTGCAAAGAGCCGCTTCCACATGCCGACTTTTACATCTGCAGCGGAGCGATGAATATTTTGACTGAATTTGAGACACACCTCTTTATTAGAAACTGTTTCACGGCATGTGAGAGTGGTTTTATTTTTAACATTCTTCATGGCGACAATGCAAGCCAAACCTACAACTACATCTCTACATCTCAAATAAAAGAGATTGCGAAAGAGCTGGGTGTGAAACAGATACTCTACTCAGACGAGTACATAAGAAACGATATAACCGTGGGATTTTTCAAATAATGTGCACTATTTTTGGGATAATCGGAGAATACGACGAAGCAAAAGCCAAACATGCTCTTTCACTTTTAGCCCATAGAGGGAAAGATTTTTGCGGCATTATTCAGAGGGAAAATCTCTTTTTTGCACATCAAAGATTGAGTATTTTGGACACTGGTAAACAATCTCATCAGCCACTCAAACATGAGAAAATTTTGCTCTCTTTTAACGGAGAGATTTATAATTTCAGAGAGCTAAAAAAAGAGCTGGATTTTGATTTCAAAAGTGAGGGTGATGGCGAAGTGATAATCGCCGCTTACCTCAAATGGGGCGTAGATTTTGTAAATCATCTAAGGGGGATGTTCGCAATCGCCCTACTTGACGATGATACTCTCTACCTTTTTCGTGATAGGCTAGGCAAAAAACCTCTCTTTTACATGCATGACAAAAGCTTTATCTTTAGCTCTGAGATAAAAGGATTGACTCCCTTTTTGAACAAACATGAGTTAAATGAAAATGCACTTATGAGCTATTTAAGTTTTCTTGCTCCAACCCCGCCGCACACCTTTTTTAAGGGGATAAACAAGTTGGCAGCCGGAGAGTATCTGACTTTTAAAAATGCTCAGATAGAGATAAAAAGATATTTTGATTTGCTCGATTCTAAGCCCAATATTATTACAGACAAAAACGAAGCGATTTACATGCTGGAGAGTCTGCTTGAAGAGTCGATAACCATGCGGCTGAATGCAGATGTTCCCATGGCATCGCTTCTCTCGGGGGGAATCGACAGTGCAACGCTCAACTACTATGCGAAACAAAAAGGCGTAAATCTTCACACCTACACTTTAGGCTACAAAGAGTTTGCCAAATATGATGAACGACAAAACGCTCTGCAAAGTGCCGGGTTTTTGGGTCTTAACAATACACAAGTGGAGATAAATCAGGATGATTTTATCACCACATGCGGAGCTGTTTTGGATACGCTCGATGAACCGCTCAACGACCCTGCCGCCATTCCTCTCTACCTCCTTTTCGAGCAGATAAAAAAAGATGGCTACAAAGTGGTTTTGAGCGGAGAGGGAAGCGATGAGCTATTTTTGGGCTATCGTCAATATTTTGAGTATCTCGACATCGAAAAAGCCTATACTCTGGCACACAAAAACTGGCTCAAGAAGTATTTCCACTCCAACTTTTCCATGAACCGTGAGTGGGAATGGTACAAACGCATCTTTGATGAAACCCTCCTCTTTCGCACCTCAGGTGACAAGTTTACAGATTTGCAAAAAAACAATCTTATGCGGAGAAATGTAAGAGACAACGAATCACTCCAATATCTCAAACCCTACCGTGACAGATTTGAGGCTTCCGCCCACAGTGATGAGAGCATGTGGTACAGCTACATTGACCTCAACCTCTTTCAGGGGGAGCATTTTTTGACCAAACTCGACCGCGTAAGTATGGCACATGGCATCGAATCCCGCACCCCATTTTTAGACCATAAGTTAGCATCCGCAATCTTCAGTATTACTCCAAGTTTACGCTACGAAGAGGGAGTTACACAGTCGCTTTTAAAAGAGATTATGAGGGATAAACTCGATGAGAAGATTTTAAAAAGAAAGAAAAAAGGGTTCTCAAACCCCTACATGGAGTATCTCATAAATTCCAAACAGATTGACCTTATCAAAGAGGTAAACAAAGAGACGGGAATGTTTAAAACAAAAGAGCTAGATGAGTACATAACAACCGCTTCAAAAGGAAGCTTCAAACAACATGTTTGGGGACTGTATGTTCTGAGCGTTTGGATGAAGAAGTGGATGTTATAGACTTCATGATTTTTTGTTCCTGCTCCCTCGTTCCCAATGTCTTCATTGGGAATGCATACAGCAATGATAAAAGAGACATAAAAGTATATACTCCCAAGCCGGAGCTTGGGAGCGAGAAAAGGAATACACTTAATGAATAAAACAACGCCCTATTCGAAAAAACTGTTAGCACTCAATAAGCCTAAAGGTTATGTGGTCACACGATCTGACGAACTTGGACGAAAAACAGTTTATAATCTTTTGCCTGATTGGGTTTTTGATGACGGATGGATGCCAATTGGACGCCTTGATTTAGAATCTAAGGGGCTTCTGTTATTCACAACCGACGGTAAAATCGGCGATGCGTTGACCAAACCCGGGAATTGCATTAAGGTATATGAGATCTGGGTCAGAGGACATGTAACAGACGAACATATTGCAGAGGCTATGAAAGGAGTACAAAGCCCGCACGGTCTTCTGAAGGCTCTTAAAGTTGAAAAGATAAGCATTGGTGGCGCGAAAACAAAACTCAGAGTAATCATTGACGAGGGGAAAAATCGGCATATCCGCCGGCTTTTTGGAGCACTGAAAGACCCAAAATTTGGGACACCCTTAAAGGTCTTAGAGTTGAGCCGAATCAGCATTGGCAGTTTTAAACTCAACATCGAAATCGGTCAGTGGCGTTACCTTTCATTGGAAGAAGAGAGCATGCTGATTAAAAATCTTGATTAACATGAAGGACTATCTTTAATAATTGCACTTATGCATAAATAACCGAAAGTTGATATGTTTCAGAAAAATAATTTCGTAAACTAAAGAAAACATCCTGTGCCATAAGGCTTTTTAGAGTAAAACAGTTTAGCATGTGCAACGATAAGAGCATGAAACTCCTGATAGCAAATTACCAATTCATCTCTACCTTTAACCTCTTTTTTTATCTCGTCTTCCATAAAATTTTTGATTGTGTGGTAGCTTGCTTTTTCATCTATCAGACCTGCATGTAAAAGCAATCTTTTTGTGTAGGCATCGACCACAAACTCAGGTTGCTTGTATGCATAAAGAAGAATAGAATCGGCACTCTCAGACCCTATTCCTTTTACAGCCAAGAGTTCCTCACGCGTTGGAGTTCTACCCTCTAATCTCTCAAAAAATTCTATAAATGTCAAAATATAATTTGCTTTTTGGTTGAAATATCCTGAGGGTTTTATGGCGCTCTTGAGCGCATCGAGAGGCATATTTTTGATTGCTTTGTAGTCTAGGCTATTCACAGCGTTGAGATTATTCAATGATTTTACGACAGAGGTAAATGTAGTGTTTTGTGTAAGAATCACACCCAGACAAATCTCGAAAATCTGATTCTCATTTTTTGGAAATTCATATTCGCGTGGATGATAGCCGCCATCTATAAAAGGCCACCATCCTTGAGGTTTGTATATTGCAAGAAGTGCTTTATATATTTGCATTACGCTATTCAATTTATTATTCTCATGACTTAGCTTTCATCTCGAATTTTTCGGTAATTCAATAACTATTACTGCTCCATCGGCACTATTCTTTGCCCATAATCTACCGCCTAAGTGTTTTTCGATTATTGTTTTACTCATATAAAGACCAAGTCCCGTTCCATTCTTTGAACTTTTTGTACTAAAATACGGGTCAAATATTTTACCTAATACTGCATCACTAAAACCGGAACCATTGTCACAAATCTCCACTATGACACTATCACTGCTTTCATAAATCTTGTTTGTGATTTTTCTATTCTCTTTTGTTGAAGTTTGTAATGACTCTTTTGCATTGTTTAATATGTTAATAAAAACCTGTTGCAACTCTCTTGAATAGATAGAAAGCTTTGTATTTGAATCAAAAATATTTTCAATATTGATAGCACAGCTTTCCAAATTCTTGCAAATTATAGAGAGGGATGACATAAGTATATCAAAGATTAAAACATCTTCTTTTTCCCTATTTGGTTTAAAGAAATTTCTAAAGTCATCTATAGTTTTTGACAACTCTTCCGTCTGAAACATTATACTTTCTGCTTCTCTTTTTAAAGTTTGCTCATTAAGTGTCCCTAATTCAAGATCAGCCATTATATTGCTTACTCCCATGGATATTACACTTATAGGCTGTCTCCACTGATGTGCGATCATGCTAATCATCTCACCCATAGCAGCGTTGTGCGATTGGGCAATCATAATCTCATCTTTTTCTCTAAGCTTATGTTCAAGATTCTTTATCTCTGTTATATCTGTATGAAATCCTACCATCCGAATGGCTTTTGATTCATTGTTAAAAATAGTTTTTCCGCGAGCAAGTATCCAAACCCAATGCCCGTTTTTATGTTTTAGACGATGAACATTTTCATAGTAGCTTGTTTTTCCCTCAATATTTTCCGTATAGTCTTTTTCGGCTTTTTCTAAATCATCAGGATGCACGTGAGACTCCCAAGTAGAAAGAGCATTCTCTAACTCCGACTCTTCATAGCCTAACATCTTCTTCCATATAGGTGAAAAATATATCTCACAGCTCTCTAAATTCCAATCCCAAATACCATCATTTGTACCATTTATAGCGTATTCGTATCTCTCTTTTAATATCTGTAGCTCTTGATTTAATCTATTTTGCTCTATATAAAGGTTACGAAATTTTTCTTCACTTTTATTAAGTCTTTTAGAAAGTTGGCGTCTGTCAAGTTTGCGTCTATTAAGTTGTTCCATAATCTCTCCTAATAAAGTTCATTCATGTAGTCACTACCGCATTGAAGCTCTTTTATCCACTCCAAAAATAACCCTACATTCTCTTTTTCAAAAATTAACCCATGCTGCGGAGCTATAATATTTACATCCAATTTTTCTATAGAACTAGCCCATGCACGACAAAGTTTATTTGAACCCATATATCTTTTGTGAAAAGCATGCAAATACTCCTCATGTTGTGCAAAATTCTCAACATGCTTATAAGAGTCGGGTGAAGGAACGACAGCCGCACCAATATCTCCTGAAAAAACAATTTTAGAGCGAGTATCATAAAGTGAAAAATTCCCGGGAGAATGCAAAAAATGTGCAGGAATGAATTTTAAATAATCATTTCCAAAACTGAGTTTTGCTCCATGGTCGGGCAATGACATAATTCTGCCCATATCCATAAAACCGTAATGACTCATAAACCGAACCCACAAGCCGGACATAATAAACTTTGCTTTTGTACTTACGCTCCACTCAGAGATAGAACCGGATACATCAGGGTCTTGATGAGAAAAAAAGACAAACTTAATGTTGTCTATTTCTACATGGCGACTCACCGCTTCATAAAGTTCATTAAATATTGCAGCACTTCCGGGGTCGATTAGAACTCCCATCCCATTTTGAACGATAAGATATTGATTGACTGAGAGAAAGGAATCTTCATGAGATTCATCATCAAAACTAAACATCACACATTTATGTATGCCGTCATCATATAATATTTTTTCATTGTTACCCATTTTGGAGTCCTTTAAATTCTCGAATTATGTTCATCTGCCTATCTGCTATATATTTTATTAAGTTACTCTTAGTGATTGCCTCGCAATGAAGAA